>JAHEIA010000429.1 GCA_024639625.1 Chromatiales bacterium | reverse complement strand
TAGTGAGAAGCTGCATCGGATCTTACGGCAGCATGCGGGTACCGTGCATCGCGAAGCGCAAGACCCGGCCGAGGTGGCGCACGCCCTCGCCGATCTGGGCGAGCATGCACCCGATCTGTTGGTGGTGAACGGCGGCGACGGGACCGTACAAGCGATCTTGACCGGTCTGTTGCGCGATCGGCCTTTCTCACACGTCCCGGTACTGGCGCTCTTGCGCGGCGGAACCACGAACATGACGGCGGGCGACGTGGGGTTGCCCGGGGACCGGCTCGCCGCGTTGCGCAACCTCCTGACCCGGGCCGCTGGCGGCTCGGACACCAAGTTCGATTGGAACATCATCAACCGACCGGTCCTCAAGGTCGACTTCGCAGGGACTGCGCAACCTAGATATGGAATGTTTTTTGGCGCCGGCGCAATCATCAAGGGTATCGAATACTGTCACGCGAAGGTGCACAGCAAAGGATTGCGCGACGGGCTGGCTCCCGGGATCTGCACCCTGCGAGTGCTGATGGCTATGGCCAAAAAGGATGCACGCTACATGGCGCCAGTGCCGATGAGCATCGCCGCAGAGACGGCCGGCGACGATTCCCCTATCCCGTCTTCCAGGCAAGACTATCTGCTGGTCCTAGCGAGCTCTCTGGAGCGCCTGTTCCTGGGTCTGCGGCCTTACTGGGGCCCGACGCAAGGCAGCTTCTATTTCAGCGCCATGCGGGCGCAGCCGGCCCGGCCGTTGCGTTCCCTGCCGCCCCTGTTCTGGGGTCGGCCCGGTCCCTCCGCCACCGCGGAAAACGGATACTACAGCGCGAAACTGGACGCACTGCAGCTGGAGATGGAGGGCCCAGTAACTCTCGATGGCGAGATCTATCACGCGACCCGTGACGCCGGCCCGGTACGGGTAAGCGTCGGCGGCTGGGTCTCCTTCCTGCAACCCTGATGTCACTCCCGCCCCCACTGCTGCGCGTGGTCGAGCAACAGGCGACCTCGGTACCGATCAACCTGCAGCTCACCGCCCTGGGTGACGAACTGCACAGGCGCTACGGGGAATCATTGGCGGCGGTATTGTTCTATGGCTCGTGCCTACGCAGCGGGGACGTATCGGACGGCCTTGCCGACCTTTATGTGGTGGTCGATGACTACCGTTCTGCGTATGGGTCCTCTCTCCAGGCGTTAACCAATTGGGCGCTGCCGCCGAATGTATTCTACCTCGAGCTGCCGCTGGCCGGCGGCAGAATCCGCTCCAAGTATGCGGTGCTTTCGCTGCAGGACTTGCTCGCGGGCACCTCCCCACGGTGGTTTCATTCCTACCTCTGGGGGCGTTTCGCGCAACCGGTAGTGCTGCTCTACGCGCGCGACGAGCAGGCCCGCGGACAGGTGGTGCAAGCGTTGGCCCAGGCGGCGGTTACCTTCCTGACGCGCTGCCTGCCCCGATTGCCGGGCCGCTTCTCGGTGCGGGAACTCTGGGAACAAGGACTGGCGCTCAGCTACGGTGCCGAACTGCGCGCAGAGAAGTCCGGTCGCAACGTGCACCTGTTCGAGAGCCACGCGGAACACTATCGGGCGCTCTCCCAAGTAGCTCTACCCTGCGTGCCCTACGCGGTCGAGGCCGAGGAGGGCAGGGGCGAATACGAGCAGTACCGCACCCGCATTCCTTCCCGGGTGCGCTATCTCAGTCGCTTTACCTGGGCGATTCGCCGACTCCAAGGAAAACTCCTGTCATTGCTGCGTCTGAGCAAAGCGGTGTTCACCTTTCAGGGAGGGATAGACTATCTGCTCTGGAAACTGGAACGGCATTCCGGCGTACGTATCGAGGCCTCGGAGAAGGTGCGGCGCCGCCCTCTGATCTACGGTTGGGCCCTATTCTGGCGTCTCTATCGGCGCGGCGTGTTCCGCTAGTTCGGATTCTCCATGCTGTCCCGGGTGAATCCATCCGCCTGCTGCACCGCCGCCTCGAAACGCTCTTCCCAATCAGCAAGATTCTTGTCTGCTTCCTTGACGTACGCGGTCCATTGGATCGCTCGCAGGACACCCTTGTTCAGCAGTCGCGGTATCAGCGGCAGCGGGCGCTCGACGTCAATGAACAGCACGATGCGTTGCTCGTCGGTTTGGTTCCGCACCTCGTGTTCGAAGGTGTCGTCCAACACCAGGCATTTCCCTTCCTCCCAATTGCGGATCTCGTCGGCCACACGAATGTAGCAGCGGTCTCTCTGCTTGGGCACCAACAGACCCAGATGGGTGCGAATCACCCCTTTGGTGACTCCCCGATGGGGCGGGATGTGATAGCCCGGAGCTACAATCGAGAACAGCGCGGTTTGCAGGTGGGGGATCGTCTCCAACAACGCGCTGGTTTCCGGGCATTGCCGACAATTGCGCTCTGCCTTCCGACCGAACCCATACAGGATAAAGGTCTTCCAGCTATCGTCCTTTGAGATGCGTTTTTGATCGGGCGATACCGCATGAAACGGTGGGATGTGCTCGCTGGTTTGCAATAGCTTGTCGAGCTCTGAACGGATCATCCGCCAATTCTGTTCCAATAGTCGCACGTGAGCGAAGCGGCCCGGATCGAAGAAAGGGTGATCGCCCACCAGCGACTGCCTGCCGAGATAGCGATCCAGCGCCTGCAGGACCCTGCGGCCGGTCTTCTTGACAACTCTACGTCGGATCTTGCGCGCCGACTGACTCAGACTCATGCGACCCTCTCCCATCCGCCAGCAATCCAGTGGAGCACCGCTAGGATCGCACGCGCCGCAGTAGAAGCAAAGCGACGGCGATGGCAAGCAATACCGGCGACAGGATCGTGACTGGAGCACTCAGCTCCCAGATGAGACCGGCGTTCGCCGCGATCTGCTCGACAATCTGAAACGCCACCCCGCTCGCCAGCGCGTAGATGATACGCCTGCCGGTGCTGATCGAGCGCGGCGAGCCGAAAGCGAAGGGGATGGCCAGCAAGAGCATGGCACCGATAGCCAGAGGCAGGGTCACCTTTTGCCAAAACGCCAGCTCGTAGCGATCCGTCGCCTGGCCGCTGGCACGGAGATAACGCAGGTAGCGATAGGCCTGAGAGGGCGACATGACACTCGGCGCAAGCTCCAGCAACCGCACCTCCTCGGATGTCAGGAACGACTCCCAGGACATCTCTTCGACGGATTCGGTGCGCAGCCGACCGTCTTCCAGGCGTTTCACCAGCACCTCTGACAGGCGCCAGCGCCCGGGATCCGAGATATCGGCCTCTTGCGCGTGGAGGTAGATGCGCAGCCGCCGCTCTTCGTCGAGTTCGAAAATATCGATATCGGTCGGGACCAGGCCCTTGCGCACATGGCTGATACTGACGAAGCGGTTTCCGGAGTGGATCCAGAAGCCCTTTTCGCGCTGCAGCACCTTGCTGTCCGAGATGG
>JAHEIA010000050.1 GCA_024639625.1 Chromatiales bacterium | reverse complement strand
CGGGGTTGCCATCGGTTCTCATCCAGACTCAGCGCTTTGAGGATGCGCTTGATGAGCCGCAACTGGTCGTCCGAATCCAGGATCTGAAAATGGTCCGTAAGCCCCGCGTCTTTCCAATGCGCCCGCAACAGCCGATGCGCGAGGCCATGGAAAGTGCCCACCCACATGCCCCCGATCGGTGTTTCGAGCAGCATTTCGATGCGCCCGCGCATCTCCCGCGCGGCCTTATTGGTAAAGGTGACGGCGAGAATCGACCAGGGCGATGCGCCGACGACCTGCACCAGCCATGCGATACGATGCACCAGCACCCGGGTCTTCCCGCTGCCGGCGCCGGCCAGCACCAACAGGCCATCCTGGGGCGCCGATACCGCTTCACGCTGCGCGTCGTTGAGCCCGTCCAGGATATGCGATACGTCCATGGGAGCGCATTTTATCCTAGCTAAGGAGGTATGCGCGAAATTTAACGCTGTTTCCTGTCGAGCCCGCTACACGTTCTGGTTCAGGGCGCTGAGACGCCTACGCGTCCAACGCGAGGACATTGTGAAACAACTCCGTCATGGCCGGCAGGCAAGTGGATGGCACCGTTTGTTGATCGAGCACGAGAACGGGCGGATAGCGAATCCGGGTCGCCTGCCGAAATTGACGCCGCCGACTGAATCGCCGAGCATCTTCTGTCCGGACAGTGCGGAGAAACCGGGGACCGCTCTTCCAAGGCAGCGACTGATTATCCGCCGTCGCCCTCAGGCCGCCGATTCTTCGTTTGCCCGCTAAAGCAGCTGCCGCAGCCCTATTCCACGGTAACCGACTTGGCCAGATTTCTCGGCTGGTCCACGTCCGTACCTTTCAATACAGCGACATGGTAGGCGAGCAGCTGCAAAGGCACCGTGTAGATGATCGGCGTAACGTTTTCCCCCACGTGAGGCACCTCGATCACCTGGATGGCCTCCGAGGCGCGGACCCTGGAGCCGGATTCGGCAAAGACGTAGAGCTGCCCCCCCCGCGCGTGGACCTCCTCCAGATTGGACTTGAGCTTCTCCAGCAGGCTGTCGTTCGGTGCTACGGCGATGATCGGCATGTCCGCGTCCACCAATGCGAGAGGGCCGTGCTTGAGCTCGCCGGCGGGGTAAGCCTCGGCATGGATGTAGGAGATCTCCTTGAGTTTCAGCGCCCCCTCCATCGCGACCGGATACTGCACGCCCCGGCCAAGAAACAGCGCATGCTCCTTGTCCGCGAACTGCTCGGACAGCGCGCGGATCTGCCCGTCAAGGCCAAGCACCTGTTCCACCCAGCCGGGTAGCCGCTCGAGCTGCCGAACGATGTCCGCCTCCTTCTGCGGACTCAGACGATGTCTGCGACCAAGCACCAGAACCAGCATGAGCAAGGCAACGAGCTGGGTGGTGAAGGCCTTCGTAGAGGCAACACCGATCTCCGGACCAGCATGGGTCAGCAGCACCAGATCGGACTCCCGAACCAATGAACTCTCGGGTACATTGCAGATCGACAAGGAAGCCCGATACTCCAGGCCTTGAGCCATGCGCAGGGCAGCCAAAGTGTCCGCAGTTTCACCGGATTGTGAAATAGTAACGAACAGGGTATTCGGGCTGAGGACCGGGTGGCGGTAACGAAATTCGCTTGCAACCTCGACCCTGCAGGGGATTCCCGCAAGGCCCTCGAACCAGTTGCGGGCCACCATCCCGGTATGATAACTGGTGCCGCAGGCGACAATCTGCACCGCCTCAATCTGGTCGAAGATCTGCTCCGCATTCGGCCCAAAAGCGGGCGCCAACACTTGACCCTGCAGGATCCGCCCCTTGAGAGTTTCCGCGATCGCCCGCGGTTGTTCGTAGATCTCCTTGAGCATGTAATGGCGGTATTCGCCGCGCTCGGCAGCCGCGGCGGAGAGACCCGACAGCTTGATTGGCCTCTCTACTAGCAGTCCCTCCCGGTTGAAGACGCGGACGCCTTCCCGGGTCAGCTCCGCCACGTCCCCTTCCTCGAGGAAGATAAAGCGCTGGGTGACCGGAAGTAACGCGAATACGTCCGAGGCGATAAAATTTTCTCCGATGCCGAGGCCGATCACCAACGGGCTGCCCTGGCGCACGGCAACCAAGAGACCTGGGTCGTTTTCCTGGATGACCCCGAGGGCATAGGCGCCCTCCAGCTCTGCAGCCGTAGATTGCACCGCCTGCAACAGGCTTTCACCGGCCGCCAGCCGATCGTAGATCCCGTGGACCACCACTTCGGTGTCGGTGTTCGAGCTGAAGAGGTGTCCGGCAGCCTCCTGGGTGCGGCGCAGACTTTCATGGTTCTCGATGATTCCATTGTGCACCACGGCCACCGTGTCCTGGCAGATATGCGGGTGGGCGTTGCAAACTGCGGGTTCTCCGTGGGTCGCCCAGCGCGTGTGGGCGATGCCCAAGGAGCCGTGCAGTGGCTGCTCTGCGAGACCGGCCGCCAGAACGCCGACCTTGCCCAATACCCGAAGGCGCTGCAGATGCTTCTGTTCGTCGACTACCGCCATCCCCGCAGAGTCGTAGCCCCGGTACTCTAGACGGCGCAAGCCCTCGAGCAGGATGGGGCTCACGTCCCTTTGCGCTACGGCGCCGACGATACCGCACATCCTCGACTAATCCCCTTGCTTGCCCTTGCGCGGCCGATTCCAACCCGGGACCGTGGTCTGCTTCGCTCGGCTGAGCGTCAGCTCCCCTCCCGGTGCGTCGCGCGTGATCGTGGATCCGGCACCGATGGTCGCTCCAGCGCCGACCTGGACCGGGGCGACCAATTGGGTATCGGAGCCGATAAATGCATCGTCGCCGATCAGGGTCTGATGCTTGTTGGCGCCGTCGTAATTGCAGGTAATGGTTCCGGCGCCGATATTGACCCTGCTGCCGACGGTCGCATCGCCCAGGTAGCTGAGATGGTTGATCTTGCTGCCGCGACCGATCCGGGACTTCTTGACCTCGACGAAGTTGCCGACATGGACTGCCGAGTCGAGGTGCGTGTCGGGACGAATACGGGCGAAAGGACCAATGCGGCTGTCGGGACCGATCACGGCCCGCTCAATGACACAGTTCTCGCGCACCAGGGTCCCGGCTTCGAGACGGCTGTCGCGCAACACGCAGTTGGCCCCGATGCGAACCCCATCGCCGAGGAACACATTGCCTTCGATCAGGACGTTGATATCGATCTCCACGTCCATCCCGGCCTGCAGTTTGCCCCGCAGATCGAAGCGCGCCGGGTCGCGGAGAGAGACGCCGGCGAGGAGCAGACGGCGGGCCAGCGACTGTTGCAGGACACGCTCCAGATGGGCAAGCTGAACCCGATCGTTCACTCCGAGCACCGCGTCGGGATCCTGACTTTCGAGTGCACCGACTTGCACCCCCTCGGCGACCGCCAGCTGGATGATATCGGTGAGATAATATTCGCCCTGCGCGTTTATCGCCTCGATACGACCCACCCACCGCTCGAGAGAAGCGCGCTCGACCACCATGATCCCGGTGTTCACCTCGTGCAGCTTACGTTCCTCTACAGAGGCGTCCTTATGCTCAACGATGCGCTGCACATCACCCGCGGCCGATCTCACGATG
Source organism: Chromatiales bacterium (assembly GCA_024639625.1). Classification (GTDB taxonomy): domain Bacteria; phylum Pseudomonadota; class Gammaproteobacteria; order Chromatiales; family Chromatiaceae; genus JAHEIA01. The sequence continues at coordinate 7,367 of JAHEIA010000050.1, read as the reverse complement.
CGGCCATAGCCGGTCGGGTCCGCAAGCTCCACCGTCAGCAGCACCATGCGGGTGGAACTCGCTTCGCCAATCAGCGCGCGCAGGGTAACCGGAGAGATCAGCGGAACATCGCCGTAGAGGACCAACACCTGGTCTACCGGCTGCAGGGCCGGCAAAGCCTGGCGAACCGCATGACCGGTACCCCGTTGCTCGGCCTGTTCGACCCAGTGGATTGCGCGTTCGGGAAAACTCTGCGGCACCTGCTGGCCACCGTGCCCGTAGACCACGACCATGCGCTCGGGCGCAAGGTCTTCCGCCGCCACCAGGACATGCTCCAGCAGGGGGCGTCCGGCAAGGCTGTGCAGGACCTTCGGCCTCGCCGAGCGCATCCGCGTGCCCTGACCAGCCGCCAGGATTAGGATCCCGAGATTCGTAGCCAAGGGAGACGCCTTCCGAGTAAGTGAAACAGACAGGAACGCAGTATAACGAAAGCCCAGCGCGGCCGGAACGAAAGGCGACTAATTGATTGTCGGAGGCATTTGCTGCGACAACACCGACTGGGTTCGATCCTCGTCTGTGGCGTCCCGCACTTGGAGAATCCGCACCGTCACGGAGAGGGTTTTACCGGCCAGCGGATGATTGCCGTCGACGGTCAAGGTTCCATCCTTGATCTGCGTAACGTGGAATGTTTTCGCCTCACCGCGATCGTTGCGCATCTCGACCTCAGCGCCGAGGCGGCGAAATTGGAGCGGTACGTTCTCGATATCGTCGGTGAAGGTCAGTGCCGGATCCGGTTCGCCAAACCCCTGCTCCGGAGGGACATCGAGCCGGACAACGTCTCCCGCGCTCTTGCCGAACACGGCCTTGTCCATGTCACCGATCAACTCGGTTTCTCCACCAAAGATGTAATTTACCGGCAGGTCGCTCTGCTCGACTACGTTGCCGGCCTGATCGGCGATGCTGTAGGTGAGAGAAACAAACTTGCCGGTTTCGATTGTTTCCTTGGCCATGGCAAAGAAAAGAGCTATCCATCGGGGATCCCAGCAGGGAATCGCTGTGTACAGGCAATCAGGAGCGCTTGGTCTTGCGCAGGTGTTCGATGGTTCTCAGTTTGGCGACCGCCTCGGCGAGTTCCGCCTGCGCCTTCGCGTATTCGAACTCAGCCGTCTGCCCGGCTAGCGCAGCCTCGGCCCGCTGTTTCGCCTCAAGCGCGGCGGCCTCGTTAATATCCCGGGCACGAATCGCAGTATCCGCCAACACGGTAACCAGATGCGGTTGGACCTCCAGCATGCCGCCCGATACGAAATAGTGCTCGAACTCGCCGCTCTTCACCTCGACCCGGATCTCTCCCGGCTTGAGGCGGGTGAGCATGGGCGCATGACGGGGCGCCACCCCCACCTCACCCATCTCGGCGGGAGCGTAAACCATCTCCGCGAGTCCGGAAAAGATTTCTCCTTCGGCGCTTACGATATCCACATGGATCGTCATAGCCATTTGTATCACGCCTCTCCAGGGAGTTAGATCTGCTCGGCGCGCTCCGCCGCTTCGTCGATGGTACCCACCATGTAAAAAGCCTGCTCCGGCAGGTGATCGTACTCTCCCTCCACGATCGCCTTGAAGCCCGTGATGGTGTACTTCAAGGATACGTACTTGCCCTGGCTTCCGGTGAAGACTTCGGCGACGAAGAAGGGTTGCGACAGGAAGCGCTGGACCTTACGCGCTCGGGCGACCGTGAGCTTGTCCTCTTCGGACAGCTCATCCATGCCGAGAATCGCGATAATGTCCTTCAACTCCTTGTAGCGCTGCAGAGTGCCTTGTACCCCCCGCGCCACGTTATAGTGCTCCTGACCAACCACGTGCGGATCCAGGATGCGCGAGGTTGAGTCGAGCGGATCGACCGCCGGGTAAATGCCCAGTTCGGCGATCTGGCGGGATAGCACCAAGGTGGCGTCCAGATGCGCAAAGGTCGTCGCGGGCGAAGGATCGGTCAGATCGTCTGCCGGAACATATACCGCCTGAAACGAGGTGATGGAGCCGGTGCGCGTGGAGGTGATGCGCTCCTGAAGCCGCCCCATCTCCTCTGCCAGTGTCGGCTGGTAACCCACGGCGGACGGCATGCGGCCGAGCAGCGCGGAGACCTCGGTGCCAGCCAGGGTGTAACGATAAATATTGTCGACGAAGAGCAATACGTCGCGCCCTTCATCTCGAAAATATTCCGCCATCGTGAGTCCGGTAAGGGCGACACGCAGTCGATTCCCCGGCGGCTCATTCATCTGTCCGTACACCAGGGCTACCTTGTCGAGAACACCGCCTTCCTGCATCTCGTGGTAGAAATCGTTCCCCTCGCGGGTGCGCTCGCCGACCCCGGCGAATACCGAGAATCCGGAATGCTCCACGGCGATATTGCGGATGAGCTCCATGAGGGTAACAGTCTTGCCCACGCCCGCGCCGCCAAACAGGCCGATCTTGCCGCCCTTGGCAATGGGCATGATTAGATCGATGACCTTGATCCCGGTTTCCAGGATCTCGGTCGAGGTCGCCTGCTCCTCGAAGCTCGGCGCCTTGCGGTGGATCGGCCACAACGCTTCCGCTTCGACCGGCCCTCCTTCGTCGACGGGATGGCCAAGGACGTCCATGATGCGCCCTAGGGTGGCCTGACCTACCGGAACGCTGATCGGCGCGCCCGTGCTCACGACCTCCAAACTCCGCTTCAGACCGTCGGTCGAACCCATGGCGATGCAGCGCGCGATACCGTCGCCCAACTGCTGTTGCACCTCCAGGGTGAGATTAGCAGATTCGATGTGCAGCGCTTCGTGGACCTTCGGCATACTCCCCCTGGGGAATTGGACGTCGACCACGGCCCCGATGATTTCGACCACTTTGCCCGAGCTCATACTCTGGTTCCTCGTAGCGCCTCGTCAGAGGCTCCGCTCAATGTGTGAAAATTGAAAATCCGCTGCGCAATCAAACCGCAGCCGCACCGCTTACGATCTCGGATATCTCCTGCGTGATCGCTGCCTGGCGCGCCTTGTTGTAGATCAGCTGCAATTCGTCGATCAGACCGCCTGCATTGTCCGTCGCAGACTTCATCGCCACCATGCGCGCAGACTGTTCGCAGGCATTGTTTTCTACCACCGCTTGATAGACCAGCGCTTCCAGGTAGCGCGTCAGCAGATCATCGAGCACTTCCTTCGAATCGGGCTCGTAGATGTAGTCCCAATGGTGCGTAAGCTGCTTCTCTTCATCCGCGCTCGCCTCGATGGGAGCGAGACGTCGTACTACAGGACGCTGGGTCATGGTGTTTACGAATACGTTCGCCGCCACGTATACCCGGTCTACCTCTCCGGCCTCATAGGCGTCGAGCATCACCTTTACGGTACCAATCAAATCGTGCACCCGGGGCGCATCGCCCAAGTGGGTCGCCTGCGCCATTACCTTACCGCCGAAACGAGAGAAGAAACCGAGGGCCTTGGTGCCGATGGTGCAGAACGCTGCCTGCGCACCCTGGTCCATGCGCGACCGGATGTCCTTCACCAGGAGCCGGAACAGATTGTTGTTCAGGCCGCCGCAGAGCCCCCGGTCGGACGAAACCACGATATAGCCCACGCGCTTGACCTCTTCCCGCTCCTCCATGAACGAGCTGCGAAACTCGGTGTGCGAATGAGCAAGATGCGAGATCACGTTCAGCATCTTTTCGGCGTACGGCCGGGTCGCGCGCATGCGCTGCTGGGCCCTGCGCATCTTGCTCGCCGCCACCATCTCCATGGCTTTGGTGATCTTCTGCGTGCTTTTGATGCTCGCGATCTGGGTACGGATTTCTTTCGCGCCAGCCATTCACTCTTCCTTTTTCAGCGGGTAGCCGGTAATTACCAGCTCTGATTCGCCTTGAAATCCTGCAGCGCTGCATGCAACGCCTGCTCGATGTCCGGGTCGTAATCCCCCGACTGGTTGATCTTGTCCAGCAGCTCCGCTTGGTTCGATTTCATGTACACCTGGACCGCGGCTTCAAAATCAACCACCTTGTTGACCTCGACGTCGTCCAAATACCCCTCGTTCGCCGCGAAAAGCGAAACCGCCATCTGACCGATGCTCAGCGGCGAGTACTGGCCCTGCTTCATCAACTCGGTTACCCGCTCACCGCGTTCTAGCTGTTTGCGGGTGGCCTCGTCCAGATCAGAAGCGAATTGGGAGAATGCGGCGAGCTCGCGGAACTGGGCCAGGGCGAGGCGAATACCTCCGCCGAGCTTCTTGATGATCTTGGTCTGGGCGGCGCCGCCAACACGAGAAACGGAAAGTCCGGCGTTGATCGCCGGCCGAATGCCCGCATTGAACAGATCGGTTTCCAGGAAGATCTGGCCGTCGGTGATGGAAATCACGTTGGTCGGCACGAAGGCGGACACGTCGCCGGCCTGGGTCTCGATAATCGGCAGCGCGGTCAGCGAGCCGGTCTTGCCTTTGACTTCGCCCCCGGTGAATTTCTCCACGTAATCCTGATTGACACGGGCTGCCCGCTCCAACAATCGGGAATGCAGGTAGAAAACGTCGCCCGGATAGGCCTCGCGCCCGGGTGGCCGGCGCAACAGCAAGGAGACCTGACGATAGGCCCAAGCCTGCTTGGTGAGGTCGTCGTAGATGATGAGGGCGTCCTCCCCGCGGTCGCGGAAATATTCTCCCATCGAACAGCCGGAGTACGGGGCGATGAATTGCATCGCTGCGGACTCGGCAGCCGCTGCCGCCACGATGATGGTGTGCTCCATCGCGCCGTGCTCTTCGAGTTTGCGCACGACCTGTGAAATCGTAGAGTTCTTCTGCCCGACCGCGACGTAGACGCACTTAACGCCACTGCCCTTTTGATTGATGATCGCATCGATCGCTACCGCGCTCTTCCCGGTCTGACGATCGCCGATAATCAACTCGCGTTGGCCGCGACCGATCGGCACCATGGCATCGATGGATTTGAGCCCGGTCTGCACCGGCTGATCCACGGATTTGCGGGAGATCACGCCCGGGGCCACCTTCTCGATTGGCGAACTATGCTCGGTCTCGATCGGCCCTTTGCCGTCGATCGGATTACCGAGAGCGTCCACGACGCGCCCGAGCAGGGCCTCGCCCACCGGGACCTCGAGGACCCGTCCGGTGCATTTCACCCAATCCCCCTCCGAGAGGTGCTCGTAGTCGCCGAGCACCACGGCGCCAACGGAATCCCGCTCCAAGTTGAGCGCCAAACCGAGGACATTGCCCGGGAATTCCAGCATTTCGTAGGACATCGCATCCGCCAGACCATGGATGCGCACGATGCCGTCGGTTACGGTGACGATGGTCCCCTCGTTGTGGGCCTCGGTTTTCAGGTCGAACTTTTCAATCTTGTTTTTGATCAGTTCGCTGATTTCAGATGGATTGAGTTGCATGTTGGCTTCTCGTGATTAGATTTCCAATTCGCCGGCCAGTTGCGCCAATCGGCCCCGTACGGATCCATCGATCACCAGGTCGCCGGCCCGAATGACGGCGCCGCCGATGAGCGAGGGATCCTTTTCACTGGTGATATTCACAACCTTCCCGAGCTTCTTCGAAAGCGCCTCGGCGAGCGCCCGCGTCTCCGCCGCCTGGAGTGCGTAGGCCGAAGCCACGTGGACCTCCATCGATCCCTGGCTTTCGCTCTTGCGCGTCTCGAACAGCTCGCGTATCTCCGGCAGGAAGGCGAGACGATCGTTCTCCGCCAAAACCCGCAACAGATTCGCCCCCTCGGTGTTCAAGCTGTCTTCCGCGACATCCAGCAGGAGCGCCGCAATCTGCTCACTGGCGAAGTTCGGGTCCTCGATGATCTCTGCCACCTTCGCGTCGCCGGCGATCGATGCCAGCAACTCCAACATCTCCGACCATTGGTCGAGAGTCCCGGATTGCTCGGCCAAAGAGAATACAGCCTCGGCATAGGGACGGGCGATTGTTGTCTTTTCTCCGGCCATCAGGGCGCCTTAGATCTGATTCGCGATGGTTTTAAGAATATCCCGATGTGCGGCTGCGTCGATCTCTTTCTCGAGGACCTTCTGCGCACCCGCCACCACCAAGCCCGCCACCTGCTCCCGTAGCTGTTCCTTGGCACGGTTCAGTTCCTGATCGATTTCCGAGCGCGCCGCATGCAGCAGGCGCTCGCCCTCGGTGCGCGCGTCCTTTTTCGCCTCCTCGACGATCACGGCCGCTCGTTTCTGCGCCTGACTAAGGATGTCCGCAGCACCGGACTTTGCCTCATGCAATACTTCTTTTGCTTTTTCCGCGGCGAGGATTTGGTCGTGCTTGCCGCGATCTGCGGCCGCGAGACCCTCGGCGATCTTTTTCTCGCGCTCCTGCAGCGCCTGCATGATCGGTGGCCAGACAAATTTCATGGTGAACCAGACGAACACCGCGAAGGAGATCATCTGGCCGAACAAGGTTAGATTAATATTCATCTGCGGTGTACCTCGTTGTCACCGAGAGCGGAAGGACCGGTTCCGCAAGCGAGCATCAAACGACGGTGAACAATACGTACAAGCCCATGGCGATCGAGATCACCGGGAAGGCGTCGGTCAAACCCATGACGATGAAGAACTGGGTGCGCAGCATGGGTATCAGTTCCGGCTGCCGAACCGCGCCCTCGAGGAACTTTCCGCCCAGGACGCCGATGCCGACGGCAGCGCCCAGAGCCCCGAAGCCAAGCATCAAGGCGGCAGAGATGTAGAGAATTGCGCTTGCGAGTTCCATGATTTTCTCCAGTGGGTTTAAGGATTCGTAACGAAACCGGGAATTAGTGGTGCTCTTGGTGAGCCATGTCCAGATAAACGATGGTCAGGACCATGAAAATGAAGGCCTGCAGCAGAATGATCAGGATGTGGTACACGGCCCAGATGAACTGCAAGGCGCCGCCGAGTGTTCCGAGGATGAGGCCGCCGCCGTACATCAGCGCGATCAGAATAAACAGCATTTCACCCGCGTATAGGTTGCCGAAAAGACGCAAAGCCAAGGAAACCGGCTTGGATATCAGGCTGATACCTTCCAGCAACAGATTGGCCGGGAGCCCGAACTTGCCAAAAGGTTGTAGCGTGAGCTCACCGACAAAGCCGCCCACGCCCTTGATCTTGATGCTGTAATACAGGATCAGCATAAATACGGCGATCGCCATGCCAAATGTGGTGTTGGGGTCGGTAGTGGGTACGACCTTTAGGTAATGCACCCCCAGCATACCGGCGATCCACGGCAGGAGGTCCACCGGCACAAGGTCCATTAGGTTCATCAGGAAGACCCACACGAAGATCGTCAGCGCGAGCGGTGCGATGAGCGGATTGTTGCCGCTGAACGAACCCCGGACATTCTCGACGATAAAATCGATGACCCACTCAACGAAATTCTGCCAGCGG
>JAHEIA010000428.1 GCA_024639625.1 Chromatiales bacterium | reverse complement strand
CCCCTTGAGCCCCTACCCGGCAGACCCGCTTCCCATCTATACAGGGGGCTTCGAGCCGGTGCCACAGAACACGCTGGAGGCATGGCGGTCGGATGGGGACTACGGTATCGACATCGTCGAGGACCTGGCCAACATGAACCTGAACTACCACATCACGGTACACGAGGTTCGCAACTGGCCCACCTTCGACGGCCATAAAGAGGCCAGCTTCACGCTTCGCGTGTCGACCAGCAGCGCCGAAGAGCAGGCGACGCCCTGGTTGAGCCAGATGCCCCCCGAGTACCTCGTCCTGGCGCGCACCGGAATCATTGCGTCGCCGACATCCCCGCCGAACCAGGGTGGCGCCACCGGCCTCTGGGAGTGGGTGCCCGCGGGCTCCGTTGGCAGCGGGCTTCTGCAACCGGCGACAGAGTAATTGGCGGCGCTTCGGCGCGAAACAAAGCCCCCACTTATTGGGATTCTCCCTTGCATCGTTTATGCTCTCAGGGGCGCAGCCGAGCAGGCCGGTCCGCTCACCCCGGCAAGACGTTTCCATTGCGCAAGCCGGGCGCGACGGCGGCTTGCAGAAGATTCCTTTGGTCACGGCAAAGGTCATGAAACGGACGCAACAACAAACTCGCTCTATACTCTCCCCCGCCCTGGGGCTACTTCTGCTGGCGATCAACCTTCCCGCCTCCGCAACGGACTGGATCTACACCGTGCGTCCCGGCGACAACATCTGGAATCTTACCGAAGAGTACCTGACTCATATCGGGTACTGGCGGCGCCTGCAGCAGCTGAATAATGTGCAGCATCCAAAGCGCATCCCGCCCGGCACCAAGCTTCGCATGCCGGTGGCTTGGCTGAAGGTGCAGCCGGCCCCAGTTGCGGTGCTCGAGGTGCAGGGGGAGGCCTTTTCCCTGGGCGAGGGGGACGTGCAGCCCCGGCCCTTGTCCGTGGGCATGGAACTCCAGGCCGGAAGTCGCGTCACCACCGGCAGCGAAGGCACCGTGATCTTACGCTTTGGCGACGGCTCCAAGATCCAGCTCAAAGCGGAGAGCCGACTCGAGTTGGATCGCGTCAGCGCCTACGGAAAGACCGGCATGGTGGACTCGCGCATGCGTCTGCAACATGGTCGAATGGAAATGGACGCCAATACCCGCAAGGGGCCTGCGACCCGCTATGAGATCACCACCCCAAGTGCTGTATCCGCGGTTCGCGGGACCCGCTTCCGGGTCAGTGCCGAGGCCAAAGACGCGGTCTCGCGAACCGAGGTGCTGCAAGGCGGGGTGGCGGTTTCGGGGGCCGGCGTGTCCCGCAGGGTGCCGGAGAATTACGGCACAGTGGTGCGGGGCGGGAGCCCCCCCATCCCGCCGCGAAAGCTTCTGCCACCGCCGGATCTGCAGCCTCTGACGGAGGTTTTCGACCGGGTTCCGGTGGGTTTGCAGTGGACCGCACTCAAGGGTGCGCAGGCATACCGCGTACAGATCTCCGCGGACCCCGGCTTCGAGACCCCGCTGTTCGACCGCACAACGCCGCGCCATCACATACAAGGACCGGACTTGGACGATGGCGACTACCACGTACGGGTGCGCGCAATCGACGATCTCGGTCTGGAGGGGCGAGACGCGGAGAAACGTATCCTGGTGGATGCGAGACCAGAGCCACCGGTGCTGGTCGAGCCGGAGATCGGCAGCACGGTCCGCGATCAGGTCCCGACCTTTCATTGGTCGAGACCGGAAGACGCCGCGAGTTTCCACCTGCAGGTGGCAATGGATAGCTCCTTTACACCGATCCTGCTCGACCAGCCTGCCATCGACGGCTCGCGTTTTACCCCACAGCAACTGCAACCGGGGAGCTATTATTGGCGTCTGGCCACCCGTAACCGCTCCGGAGAACTCGGACCGTACAGCGATCCCCAGGTGTTCACCTTGCGTCCGACACCAGAGAGCCCCGAGATGGAGCAGTCGGAAATCGCCGCAGACGATCTGATATTCCGCTGGCGCAAGGGCTTACCGGGGCAGTCCTACGTATTCCAGTTCGCCGACGACGCGGATTTCGCGGACATCCTGGTTTCGCAGGCGGTCGCGGAACCTACGGTTAGCGTGGCGCGCCCGCAAGCCGGAACCTACTACCTGCGCATCGCCACCGTCGATGTGGATGGTTTCCAGGGTCCGTTCGGCACCCCGCAACGTCTGGACGTTCCGCTCGAAGACTACGTGACGCCGATCCTGGTGACCATCCTGCTGGCGCTGATCGTGATCTTGTGACCTCGCAAGCCCAGTCCGGAGCCCGGGTTCCGGAACGCCTGATCGCCCTCGCCCTGCTAACCGGGTTGATCGCCGCCCTGGTCCATTTCGATGCCCTGTGGAATTGGGACCAGGTCTTTTACGACGGCTATATTCGCCTCTCGCCCCGCGCCCCGCCCGACGATGTCGTGATCGTGGCGATCGACGAGCGCAGCCTGATCGAGTTGGGCCGCTGGCCGTGGCCGCGCAGCGTCCACGCAGAATTACTCGATCGCCTGCGCGACGCGGGACCTCGAGCCGTCGGCTTCGACGTGATCTTCGCGGAAGAAGATTCCCGGGAGGCGGCCGGCGACGCGGAACTCGCGCGCGCCGTGCGCGCCAGCGGGAACGTCGTGCTTCCCGTCGCCCAGGCCGCCACTCAGCAGGGCGGGCCCTTGCTGGAGATCCTGCCGATGCCTCCGCTGCCGGATGTGGTCGCCGGGCTGGGGCATGTGGAGGTCGAGCTCGACCGGGACGGAGTGGCGCGCAGCGTCTACCTGCAGGCAGGGCTCGGATCGCCTTTCTGGACCCACCTGGCGGTGCAGATGCTGCGCCTGACCGATGCGGACTGGGGTGCGGCCTTACCCGGAACGCGCAATCCCGAAGCCGCGGCGACCAGCCACCTGGTCTGGGTGCGCGATTACCGGGTCTGGATCCCCTTCTCCGGCCCACCCGGGCACTTTCCAACATTCTCCTACATTGACGTCTTGCGCGGCGCGGTGCCTGCCGAAGCCCTGCGCGACCGCTACGTGCTGGTGGGGGCGACCGCGACCGGGATGGGCGACTTTCTTCCCACCCCGGTATCCGGGGAGGGACGCCCGATGCCGGGCGTCGAAATCGTCGCCAACGTATTCGACGCCCTGCGCGACGACCTGACGATCGAACCACTCGGCGCCACAGGCAAGCTGCTGCTCAGTCTGTCGCTGGTGTTGCTACCCGCGTTGCTCTACCCGTTGACCAGTCCGCGCTGGGCAATCGTCATCGGTGTCGGATCATTGCTCCTGGCCTTGTCCTGCAGCTGGTTCCTGCTGCGCCTCGGCTATCTATGGTTCGGACCCTCCGCGTCCCTGCTCGGCTGTCTGTTGGCCTATGTCGTGTGGAGCTGGAGCCGCCTAGCGCGGACGGTCGGTT
>JAHEIA010000427.1 GCA_024639625.1 Chromatiales bacterium | reverse complement strand
GATTGCCCGGCACAGCGGTTTCCGGGCGCAGAGGATCGCGGCGGCGGACGACGAAACCGCTCCCGTGTGTAGCAAACTACCGTTCCGAGCTGAAGGAGGTAACACTGTGCAAAACAAACTGACAAAAGCACTGCTGACCGCCGGTCTCGCGTTTGGGGTCGCATCCGCGACCACCGCCGCCGACGCGCCCGCTCTGCAGATGGGCGCGAGCGCCAGCATGCTCGCCAACACCTGTGCCGGCTGTCACGGCACCGACGGCGTAAGCCAAGGCCCGGCAGCACCCACGATCTCCGGTTTCTCGAAAGATTATTTCGTAGAGACCATGAAGGGGTTCGCCGAGGGCACCATCGATTCCACAGTCATGGGTCGGATGGCGCAAGGCTACACAGACGAGGAGATTGGCCTGATCGCGGATTTCTATGTCGCCAAGCCTTACGTCAAGGCAAAGCAGTCATTCGACGAGGCTCAGGTAGACACCGGCGCCAAATTGCATGACAAATATTGCGAGAAATGCCATGCTGATGGCGGCACCTCCCGGGATGACGATTCCGGGCTGCTGGCCGGACAATGGACCCCGTATCTCAACTGGACCCTGCAGGACTACCAGGCGGGCAACCGCGAGATCACGAAAAAAATGAAGAAGAAGCTGAGCAAGCTCGTCGAAAAAGAGGGCGATGCCGGGATCGCGGCGCTGCTCAGCTACTACGCCAGCCAGCAATAAGGGGGTCTGCCATGAAGTTCACACGTAGAGGATTTATCAAGACGACTGGTGCGGCGACCGCCGTCGGCATGTTCGGTTTGCCCTATCTCGCCTTCGGGGCCAGCAAGAAAGTGGTCGTGGTGGGGGGCGGCACCGGCGGTGCCACAGCAGCCAAATACCTGCGCATCGCCGACCCGAGCGTCGAGGTCACACTGATCGAGCCGAACGAGCACTACTATACCTGCTACCTGAGCAACGAGGTGCTGAGCGGGGAACGCCCGATCGACTCCATCCGCTTCGGCTATACCGGGCTTGCGGCGCACGGCGTCAATGTAGTGATGGACGCGGTCACGGTGATCGACGCGGGCAAGAAGACGGTCACCACCGCAGGCGGCCAAAGCTTCGGCTACGACCGCTGCATCGTGGCCCCCGGCATCGACTTCAAGTGGGACACCATCGAGGGCTACAGCCCCGAGGTCGCGGAAACCATTCCCCATGCCTGGAAGGCGGGCGAGCAGACCGTGATCCTGCGCAAGCAGCTCGAGGCGATGCAGGACGGCGGACTGGTCATCATTGCGCCGCCGGGCAATCCGTTCCGCTGCCCGCCAGGCCCCTACGAGCGGGCCAGCCAGATGGCCCTGTACTTCAAGCAGCACAAGCCGAAGTCGAAGATCCAGATCCTCGACCCGAAGGGCAAGTTCTCCAAACAGGGGCTATTCACCCAGGGTTGGGAGAGGCTCTACGGTTTCGGCACCGAAAACGCCATGATCGAATGGCACGGTGAGGGCGAGGAAGCCGGCATCGTGGCGGTGAACGCCGCCAATCGGAGTGTGACCACCAAGTTCGGCGATGAGATCAAGGCGGATGTGATCAATGTGATCCCACCGCAGACAGCCGGCAAGATCGCCATCGCCGCGGGTCTGACGGACGATTCCGGATGGTGCCCAGTCAATCTGAAGAGCTTCGAATCCACCATCCACCCGGGAATCCACGTCATCGGCGACGCCAGCGTAGCCACCGGCATGCCGAAGTCCGGATACGCGGCCAATTCCCAGGCCAAGGTCTGCGCGGCCGCCGTGGTCTCCCTGCTCAACGGGCAAGAGGTCGGCACCCCGTCCTACGTCAACACCTGCTACTCCATCATCGGCAAGGACTACGGCATCTCGGTGGCCAATGTCTATCGTTTGGCGGAGGACGGGAGCAAGATCACCAGCGTCTCCGGTGGTCTCACACCGATGGACGCGTCCACCGACCACCTGAAGCGGGAGGTCGCCTACGCCCATAGCTGGTTCAACAACATCACCCACGACATCTTCGGCTGATTGGCCGGCGTACCGGGCGGGAGAAATCCTCGCCCGGCAGCGGAACAGGGAGGTTAGGCACAAGAAAAGCGGGCACATGCCCGCTTTTTTCGTCCAGGATCGCTACCGCGGTTCGGCTTGCGGCCGGGCAGACCGGCTACGCCTGCAAGCCGCGGCCTTGGGACCCTTATCTTGCCGAGCCCGCCGGGCGCACGAAGCGGGGAAAATCGGGGTTGAACCAGCCGGCTTGCGCCAGCTTCTCCGGAGGTACGGGCAGCCGGGAGACATAGTCCATAACGGCGGCGATGTCACGCGGGGTGAAGCGTTGCACCTGTTTCACCATCTTGGAGTCCGCATTTCGGCGGCGGCCGCTCTGGATCCACTCGAACTGCCGAATCAGGTAGGGATAGTGCTGGCCGTAGAGCAGAGGGATGTGCTCCTCTACTCCGCCTTCTCCCTGCTCCCCGTGGCAGTCCACACAATTCTCCTGATATAGGCGCTGCCCGTGCTCCAGGTCTACCCCCGGGCCTTTGGTGTTATTTGGGGTCATAGGAAGACTGGCGATGTACTCGGCAACATCCGCGATACCCTGCGCCCCCCCCAAGGTACCCGGCATAGCGAACGGGAACATGATCGGATTATCCCGGTTGCGCGCCCGGATATCCGCCAACTGCTTGACGATCACGCCGCGCAATTGCCCCGCGATCTGGGGATAGGCCCCGTTGGCGGTCCCCCAGCCTTCCGGCAGATGACACACCGAACAGATATTGTAGATGGCGCGGCCGTTTTCCCGGTCTGGGGTCAGATTCAAGGCGCGAGAGACTTCGTTCACCTCCTGAGCGGTGTCCTCCGCCAAGAGGGTTGCGGGAGTCCCGCCAGCCGCAATCAGGACAGCAAAAACAACCAGCGGATTGCGCTTATGCATCGCAGAAAGTCCCCCCGTTTCGTTTATGTAAAAGCGGTCCAGCACCTGCCCAAGCAAACGGTTTGCCATGCGGGTCGGCAGAAGACTGTAATCTAGTTCCTCCGTCACCCATAATCCACCCCCGGAGCAGAGAAAACCCACAATCGCACCGGCAAGTCTTGAGAATGCGGCCCGCAATCGGTATCTTTGCGGATTCGCATGCCCTGCCCGGCGCCGCAAGGGCTGGAAAATCGTTCTTTTGCGGGCGGGGTCCGTCACCTTGAACAGCGGGCAAACATCGAATCTCGCGCAAGCGGATACAACGATAAACCTTCAGAATACACCCAAGATTCGACTCGTGAGCGCCAACGACACTGCCGAGACCAGCAGCGGGCAACAGTTCGGAGCGCAGGACCTGACCTGCATTCGGGACGACCGCACCCTGTTCTCGAAGCTGAATTTCACCCTGCAGCGCGGACAGGCGCTGGTGTTGGAGGGTGAAAA
>JAHEIA010000426.1 GCA_024639625.1 Chromatiales bacterium | reverse complement strand
GAAGTAGGTGCTAGACTTGCAGATTGTGTCGTATTTATTACAAGAACAAACCGCGAGCCCAACCGATGACCGAGAAAGCACTTGAAGCCAAGACCGAAACCGCAGTACCGGAGCAGACTGCCCCTGTCGCCGACACCCCGGAAGCGGAGATCCCCGGCGACCTGATGGCTACGTCCGTCCCCGAGACGCCGCCGGCCAAGAAAGCCCGCAAGAAGAACACGGCAGACAACTCTGCCGAGCAAGCCGAAGCGCCGCAGGAAAGCGCCGCAAGCGGTGCAGAGCCAGAAGCCAAAGCCGCGCCGCCCAAGGACAAGCGGAAGGGTAAACGTGCGTCAAAAAGTTCCATGATCAATGTCGCGGTGAGCAAAGAGGAACTGGAACGCGACAAGGGGCGCTACCCGTACAAAGATAAGCTTCCCCGACCAAAATACGAGTCCATGAAGTACGAGCTGCAGATCGAATTGCTCAAGATGCAGAACTGGGTGCGTAAGACGGGCGAGAAGGTCGTGTGCCTATTCGAAGGCCGGGACGCTGCTGGCAAGGGTGGCACCATTAAGCGGATCATGGAGCATCTGAATCCCCGCGGAGCCCGTGTGGTAGCACTTGAGAAGCCGAACGAGCAGGAGCGCCAAGAGTGGTATTTCCAGCGTTATATCCGGCATCTGCCGACAGCGGGAGAGATCGTTTTATTCGACCGTTCCTGGTACAACCGGGCCGGAGTGGAGCGCGTAATGGGGTTCTGCACGCCTGCCGAGTACCTGGAGTTTATTCGCCAAGTGCCGGAATTCGAGCGCATGCTGGTACACAGCGGCATCCGTCTGTACAAATTCTGGTTCTCGGTCACGCGCAAGGAACAGTTGCGGCGCTTCAAGTCGCGTGAACGTGATCCGCTCAAGCAGTGGAAGCTGAGCCCGGTGGACGTTTCGTCCCTCGATCGCTGGGACGAGTACACGGCGGAGAAGGAGCACATGTTCTTCTACACCAACACCGCGGACGCCCCTTGGACCGTGGTGAAATCGGATGACAAGAAGCGGGCGCGTATCAATTGCATGC
The DNA here is from genome assembly GCA_024639625.1 of Chromatiales bacterium. Lineage (GTDB taxonomy): Bacteria > Pseudomonadota > Gammaproteobacteria > Chromatiales > Chromatiaceae > JAHEIA01. Next base: position 2,373 of record JAHEIA010000426.1, on the reverse strand, counting down.
GCTATCTTCTGAACACGCTACCCTACGGAGACAAGAATACCGAGGTGGCGATCGCGCCGGATCCGCTGATTATCGGGTCACCGCTGCTCGACCCCACGACCATCCAAAAGCTGTAGCAGAGAACCGGTCATTATTTTTTGCGCTGGGAGTCGCCGTACCATGACAGAACGCTTTCGCAAGCACGCTGAGGAGATCACGGAGACCTTCAAAGGCTTCCTGCCGCCTGAGGTCGTGGCACAGGTCAGCGACGAGCATTTCGATGAACTGTCGATGATGATCGAGTCCGCCCTCAGCGCCTCGGTCTTGCAGCATATCGAGGATATCGCAGACCGTTTCGGCTCCTTGGCGGAAAAGGTGCGCAAGGAGGGGCAAAGATACGATTCTGCTTGAGGGGGCGGAGCGGGCGGTTGAGCCGATCGCGCGCAGAACGGTCGATCAGCTCGATGGGTACTCGGCCGCCGAACAGGCCGCAACCCATTCCCGCCGGCTTCGAGCGGGGATGAGCCTAGCCTGCAAAGTCCAGCGCGGCCTGCGCCCAAACACGACTGCAGGGATGCAGGAGGTAGAGCAACGCATGGAGCCTTTGCCGAGGACAAACTGCAAGCGCCGAAACGAAGGCGGATAACAACCAAGCCCCCCTTCGGGATGCGGCAGACTTCAGTTCACCTATCTGCCTCCCCACAATATGCAGGTTAGATGGTCTGCGCTGGAAACCGACTCTGTTCAGCGCCTTTAGATTTTCCTGGGCGGTCCAGGCTGAATCGTCATCGTGGGGGCGGTGCGTACATCAGACCACCATCGCGCCACAGGGCGTTGAGGCCGCGGCCGATACCCAGCGGAGACTGTTTGCCAACGTTGCGCTCGAACGATTCGCCATAGTTCCCTACCTGCCTGACGATCTGGTAGGCCCATAGGCCATCCAGCCCCAATGCCTTGCCAGTGGTCCCGTCCAGCCCGAGGAAATGGCGTATTGCCGGGTTCTGCGCCTGCTCCTTCACGCGTCCTACGTTGTTCGAGGAAAGCCCAAGTTCTTCGGCATTGATCATGACAAACAGTGTCCACTGAACGATGTCGCTCCACCGGGCGTCGCCTTCACGCACCACGGGGCCCAGGGGTTCGCGCGAGATTACCTCGGGAAGAATGACGAAATCTTCGGGGGCGGCGAAAGCGGAGCGTAAGGCGTAGAGTTGGGACTGATCGCTGGTCAGCACGTCACACTCTCCGCTTTCAAACGCCTTGCCGCTGGCCCCCGGTGAATCCTGTGTTAGCAATCGGTACTTCATCCGATGCCGCGTGAAATAGCGCTCCAGGTTGCCGATGCTGGTGCTGCCCTGTTGCACGCAGATCGATGTCCCGTCCAGTTGCAAGGCCGAGCGCAAACCGTTGCTCTTGCGCACCATGAATCCCTGACCGTCGAAATAATTGGTGCCGACGAAATCAAGGCCAAGAATGACATCGCGGTCCAAGGTCCAGGTGGTGTTACGCGACAGCACATCCACCTTTCCGTCCTTCAGAGCGGTCAGCCGCTCGGTGGTGGTGAGGGGAATGAACTCGACCTTGGCCGCATCACCGAATACCGCCGCGGCGACCCCCCGGCAGATATCCACGTCCAGACCCTGCCAGACACCTTGTGCGTTCTGCTGCGAAAACCCCGGCAGACCGGTACTCACGCCGCAGCGCACTGCACCTCGCTCGCGCACCTGGTCGAGGGTTGCCGCCAGGGCGTGGGCGGGGGCAATTGCAAACCATGCCAGGAGGGTAAAAATCACGGTTGTGCCGTAAGTGTTCATGCTTTAAACAATCCTCATCAAACGCCCGGGTGGCGAGGCGCCCGCGCACGGAACACCGGCGTTCTCCCGCCGGTCGCTACCATTTGAAAAGACTCCATTGCGGCACATTGATGTCCATGCCTGCCGAGTTCCGCCGCATCTCCATGTTTCCGTCGCCGTCCGGGTCGACCAGATAGTAAGCAGGCCCTGCCGACGGGGTGATCTTTACCATATACACATTGTTGTTCACGCTGTACTGCTCTTCCACCCGGTTATGGTGCTCCTGGACCGTGACGGTGGGCTCGATGGCATCCATGTCGAGCGTCAGATCCAGGTCCTCGGCGTGGGTCGGTTTGTCTGCTGACCAGGCTAGTGCACAACAGCCGAACGAGGTAAGGAGCAAGAGTGCGACGGGCGTTCTTCGGTGCATGGGACAGCGCATCTTACGGTTGGAGGGGTTTGCGCCGCGTCGTGCGTTCCCCCGGGGGGCGCCGCTGTTTCCGGGAGCAGGGAACCAGAGATTCATATCCAAGCAGGCCTGCTCCCTGGTTGCAGATCTTGGTGCCCCAGGCAGGATTCGAACCTGCGACCTTCCGCTTAGGAG
>JAHEIA010000049.1 GCA_024639625.1 Chromatiales bacterium | reverse complement strand
GGCGGCGAAATATCCGTCAACGATCACGGATGAGTCCCCGAGAGTTGCGTGTTATTTCACGCGAAGAAGCGGGAAACGGCCTCTTGATGGGTCGATGAGCGGGCGGACATGCCGTTGAAGTGGGCGCTTGGTGGTATTCTGTGCCGTCTGATCAGCGGGACGACCGGTTGCGGCACGAACGTCGCAGCGGTTGGCTCATTCGCCTGGTGGCAAGACTTTAAGGAATCCGAACATGGATACCATAGACGCAATCTACAAGAGACGTGCGATAAAGCAGTTCGATACCCAGCATTCGCTTACCGAGGCGGAAGAACGCAAGCTGCTGGAAGCGATGATTCAGGCGCCTACCAGCTTCAATATCCAGCATTGGCGTTTTGTGATCCTTCGCGACCCGAAACTGCGCGCCCGAGTACGTAAGGAATTCGGCAACGATCAGGCACAGATAACGGATGCTTCGCTGCTTGTGCTCTTTACAGCCGACGTCAAGGCGTGGCGCAAGGATCCGCGACGCTACTGGGTGAAAGCGCCGAAGGAAGTCGCTGAGCTACTGGTCGGTTGGATGGGGCCGTTTCACGAGGGGAGGGAATGGTTGCAACGCGATGAAGCGCAACGCTCCATCGGCATCGCGATGCAGACGCTGATGCTCGCCGCCGAAGATCTGGGTTATCAATCCTGCCCCATGATCGGTTTCGACATTGAGAAGGTCGCCGAATTGATCAAATTGCCCGAGGATTATGTCATGGGTCCGATGGTGGCGGTCGGCAAGGGGATCAAGGAGCCTTGGCCGAAGCCGGGGCAGCTCCCGCTCGAGGAACTCGTAGTAGAGAACTCGTTTTAAAGACCGGCGGAGGCGGCGCTCCGGCGACGGAGTGGCAAACCGGCACACAGGGTCTACTCTATGGTTGTGCGAGGAGAAGAGAGCAGCGAGTTGGATCCGAGAGGCTGCTCCCTCGCGATCGAATCGCAGGGTGCTTAGCGCGGTGGAACGGAAAGCTAGGTACTCCACTACAGGAGCTGGACCTTGGTTGGAGGACGATTCGCAATACCATTCAGATCATTCGGGAATCGGCGTGTTGCGCCGCCAGGGCTATATCTCCCGAGGATACACACGCAGCGCCGCAAGAAAGGAGGCCTTCAATGGCAACACAGATCACCAACTACCATGTCCTAATCAATGGAGGCCCGGAGGGGTACCAGACGAACCGCGCACAGATTGCCCTCTACGGAATCGACGATAAGCTGGCTGCCTTCGTCCGCTTTAACGATCCCGATATGACCTTTGAGAACGACCAAGAGAGCAATGGCGTTGTGCTAATGCACCTTCCGTCTGCGATGTTCGCGAATGTATTGGATGTGCTGCGCAATGAGAAGCCGGTGCACCTGCTCTTTCTCGAAGGACGCGGTTTCTTATCGACTTCGAAGGAACCTATAGGAGAAGGTGAATAACCTGGGCGCGCCCGGGTCTCTTGCCCAGACGAGCCTGCAGCTTCCGGCGTTCGAAACACCATTCGGCCAGCACGATCTTGGAAGGAGGCCTATCGAATCCTGGAATTGGGACGAAGGGGTAAAAAAATGGCGCGAGCCTTGCCATGCAGCTCGGCAGTACCGATAAGACCCACGCCATCCAGCAAAGGATGATCCCAAGCTGTGAACCAGTGTGTGTGGCCGTTTATCGCAGACGCTTCTGTGCCGCGGAAGATTGCATCAGGTGCGCCTGATACTCTCGGTGCACTATAGGCAAGCCGAGCGGGCTGGTAAAAAAAGTGACTGATAATTCACACTTCGTTGCATTGACGACCTGGACTGGCGAGCCAGGCGAGGAAAGACGGGCTGTTGAGCCTTGGAGCGCCATACAAAAGACACCGGCGTAGGCGCCGCGCCGGCACACACCCTCCAACGTAGGCGCTCGAAGATCGCACAGGACGCTAGCAGCGTCGTAGAAGATCGCGCCGGTTCGCGAAGGGGTTGAACTGAACGTGGGGTGGTAGGTCGAACGATCGGTGGAAAACGGGTCCGGCGGCCCGTTTCGGGCCGCCGCAGGTAGTCGCATCAGCTTCCGCTGTAGGTGTCCGGGTTGCCTTCGTTGAACTGATCCAGCGAGGTCGTGCTGACGGCAGAGGAGCCGAACTCCATGATCGGTGCGCCGCCCAAATCCTCACTGCCCGCGTACGCATCCGGGTTGCCGTGGTACCAGTCTTCGATGGAGGCGCGCACCTCGATCCCGCTCGAAAGGTTGTCCTCGATCCAATACGGTGAATCGAACTTCGGGTTCACATCCGGGCTCTGGAACGATTTCTCGTAGTCGTGGGCCACGGCGATGTTGCTCACCAGTAGCAAAGCGGATGCAGCAATCAGAGTCTTCATGGTCATCTCCTGTTTGCGTTGCTGAAGTGAAAGCGTGTCGGGTTCGGAGATAAAGACCCAGCGCGGCGCTGGTTTATTTCATCGGCAAGAGAGAATATCGGGTGGCCGTACGCCCCCGACCGCGTCTACGGTGAGGGACAGTGTTTTGGATCCACGCCCGCGATTGAGGGCCACAGGACATGCGCGGTGGCTAGTGTCGGGGGAGTTCTGCCTCGCCGTGGGCGACAGCCTTTGCGGAAAACCGGGCGCTCGTCACACGCCCTTGGCGGTGACCTGATTCTGCGCATCTTCCTGTGCTTTGCGTCGGACGCTGCTTGGTCACGCGCACACAGTGCGGTGGGTTCAAAACAGCAGGTTCAGTACCAATAGCAGGACCACCAGAAAAAGCAGCGTCATGATGCCGCCAGTGCGCAGGAAATCCACCACGCGATAGCCTGCTGGCCCCATGATCAGAGCGTTCACCTGATGGGTCGGGATCAGGAAGGAGTTGGATGTGGCCAGCGCCACCGTGAGTGCATATAGGGCAGGGTTCTCTCCCACGCCGATGGCGATGTTCACCGCTAGGGGAACCAGCAGCACGGTGGCCCCAACGTTGGACATGACTAGGGTGAATCCGGTTGCGAGCACGGCCACCGACGCTTGGATCACCCAGGCTGGCATGTGACCGACCACGGAAAGGGTTTGTTCGGCGATCCACTTGGCCGTGCCGCTGGTTTCGACCGCCAGGCCTAGAGGAATCAGGGAAGCCAGCAGGAACACGGTCTTCCAGCTCACCGCCTGGTACGCCTCGTCAATCTTGATTACCCCGGACACCACCATACCCATGGCTCCCGTCAGTAGCGCCACGGACAGGCGCAGGTCGGTAAACAAGACCAGGAACAGGGCCAAGGCAAAAAACAACCCGGCCCAGAAGAGCTTGTGCGGGCGCGATTCCTCGTGGGGATACTCTGTGGTGACCACGAGAAAATTGCGATCTTGTTCCAGACGGGCGAGCGACTCCCAGGGGGTGTATACGACCAGGGTATCGCCCGCTTGCAGTGGCAGGTCGCGTATGCCTTCGCCTTCCGCCAGGGTCTCGCCGTTGCGGTGGAGTCCGACCATAGCGATGCCGTAGGTCTTGCGCAACCAGACGTCGCGGGCGCTCTTCCCGATCAGATGGGACCCTGGCGGAATGACAATCTCCGCGATACCCGATTTGGCGAAGGAGAGCGCCTCCGCAAAGGTGACCAGTCCCTGCTGCAGGCGCAGTCCATAAAGATCGACAAAGGCCCTGAGGTCGCGCACCGTAGCCAGCACGGCCAGCGTACAGTTCGCTTCGATACCGACGTCCCGAGCGAGCCCCCCGGCACGGGGTTTATCGGTACCTTGGTGGACGCCGATAACGCGAATGCAGGAGGGGTGTTCGACTTCATCCAGGGTCTTACCTACCAGGTCGCTTTCCGCCGGCACCTTAATCTCGAACAGGTGGTAGTCGAGCCCGTACAGATCCTTGAAATATTGCATTGCATCGACACTCTTCGTCTGCGCAGCACTGTCGCCCGGCAGCACGAAGCGCCCCGCAAGCACGAAGTATAGGACGCCGACACCCAGGAGCGTTATACCGACGGGGGTGACGGAAAACAGAGCCCAGGTATCCATCTGCTGTTCCGGTGGCAAGGCCGTATTCGATGTCAGGATCAAGTCGTTGAGCAGGATCAGCGGACTGGACCCCACCATGGTCACGGTGCCGCCGAGAATCGCGCAGAAGCCCATGGGCATGAGCAACCTGGACATCGGAATGCCCGCGCGGGCGGAAATGCGGTTTACGACAGGCAGAAACAGCGCCGCTGCCCCGACGTTCTGCATGAATGACGAGATGACGCCGACGCTGCCGGAAATAATCGGAATGATGCGGTTCTCCGTCGTCCCCCCCACCTTGAGTATGTAGGATGCTACCTGGCCCATAATGCCGGTTTTGTCGAGGCCCGCTCCAATGATCATGACCGCTATAATGGAGATCACCGCGTTGCTGGCGAAACCTTCGAACAGCTGTTGGGTGTCCACCAACCCGTGTTCCAGTCCCATCCAAGGGGCCAGGAGAGATGTAAGCCCCAGCAGCACCATTACCACGGCCGCCGCCACATCCACACCCACGACCTCGAACGCGAAAAGGTAGATGGTCAAAAGCAGGAAGGCGCTGACCCACGCGATCTGAATCGTCGGCACCACCCAGGATACGGATAAAGCCGCCGCGGAGAACAGCACGGCAGCGACCAGTTGTGGGCGGGTTAGTCCGCTACGGGATGCTCCGGTACCCTCTTCATTGGCGAGCGTCATTGAACTACGAACTCCCGGTCTGGTAGCGGGCGAAGTAGCTCGTGTGGCTGCCGGCCCTGCCGTTGGAACGGTGCGCAAGCGGGCGAAGCAGGCGTCCGACGCATGGGAAAGCCGGGGACCACACAGAGCGAGCCACGATGTTGGCGCTGCTTCTCGCCGCACGCCCGCCCCTGCAACACAAATAGTTTGCTTTCCAGTAGCGACGCTGCGGACGCAGAACCGAGCCCCCGGCGGTGTTGCATTAGGTGCGGCGTTGGAGGGCGCCGATCGAACGGAGCAGCCAGCAGCGTGAAGGCCCCGAATTATAGCCGTGGACCGCCGCTAATTTAAAGGGTTACGCAACAGCAGCGAGGGCGACCAAGCCGGGAGAAGGACTGGATGAAGGCGGATAGAGGTCCGCCGCGTTTGCAAGCCCGCGTGGGCTGGGAAGGGGCAGCCCGGGGCTTGAACCCCGGGCCGAACTGTTTATTTGGTGGGCGGAGCTGCCGGCGCAACGGGAGCTGCACCATAGGGTGCGCCATAACCGCCGCCGTAGGGAACGCCGTAACCGTAACCGCCATAGGGCACGCCGTAACCACCGTAGGGGCCGCCATAGCCGCCGTAGGGGCCGCCGTAACCGTAGCCATAGGGATAACCGTAGCCATAGCCGCGGCCGTAGCCGTAACCCCGACCGCTGCCACTGGCGCTGGTGCTCATGTTCATGTCCATGTCGCCCCAGCCGTCACCCATCCAGTCGTCACCCCAGCCACCGTAACCGGGTCCACCGCCCCACGGGCCGCCACCCCAGAAAGCAGAAGCAGAAGCGGAGGCAGCAAACATAGCGACAATCGCGGTCGTTTTTACAATCTTTTTCATGGATGAAAGTCCTCGAAGGATAGGTTTGTGGGTAGTCTCGATCGAGGCTTCTAACCTGTAGCAGCGCTATGTTCTCGACGAGGGATATCAGTGTATCCGGAGAGCAGTGTAGGGGAAGGGATAGACATAAACAATGTTTATTAGTGAATTATTATTTCGAATCCCCGCGTGTTGGATGGGGCTGGTGCTTCTCGGATATGTCGCTAAAGGGGGTGAATGGAGTTCGTTTTGCTCGGCGCCGACGGGTAGTTGAATCCGAACGCTTCCTGGGCTTTGGCCCTGATATTCCTCATCAATGGGTTGCTGTAGCTGGCGGTTCCGGTCCTTGCGTTGTGCGCTCCGCCGTGAATCGATTCGAAAAACCATGGTGTGCTCTACTGCTTATTGTTCTGAGAGACTAGCAGCAGCGCGAATACGAGCTGACCTCGTATCGGCTTGGTGCGATGGAATCCGCTACCGCAGTCGAGAACAAGAAACGGCGAGAAACCTACGATCGTCTTTTAATCGACAACTTCGACCTGGTTCTGCCAACTACTGCTCGCGTTCAAAGCCGAACCTAGGACGTTCGAGGCCCGTGGATCCTGCAGAGCCTGTTGCAGCACCCAGGCGGTGGCCAGACTGCGCACCGTGGCAAGCAACGCCGCAGAGGCCTCCGCCGGTTGGACGGCGCCACAGACCCAGCTACACCGGGAATCGTACGGATTCTCGAAGTGACAATGGGTGGAATTCCGGATGCGCAGCGTTGTGCGGCGCTCCTTGGCTGTGGCAGCGCGCAGCAGATTGTTGTCGGCGTTGCAGGCGGAAGGCTCGGCAACAAGAAACAGGGCGGGGCGACGGAAAGTGCCTGCAGCGGAGGCGGCGAGGCCGTCGTATTCCACGCTGTCCAGTCCTAGGTAGGCCTTTGTGCGGGGGTCAGCGGCGGCAGCCAGAAAGGCTGCCAGGCCACCGGCGGAGAAACCGGCGTAGAGGATCGGACCGTCGTGAATCGTCTGGGCCAGGGCAAGCAGATCCGCCGCATTGCGTTCGTGACGGCCGCTGAGCCAGCTCGAATTACACAGGCTCATCACGGTTACGGGTACACCGTGGGAGGCCCAATGCGCGGCCCAGCCGCGCATGTTCCTCTGTTCCCTCATGAAACCATGGGCCAGGATTACCATGACCTCGCTCTTGCGGTCCGCCGGTCGGTAGATCTCGTAGGACAGCGTGCAGTCGAATTCCCCTAGAAAGCTTCCAGAGTGTACAGCTACGGAATGGGGGCCGGATTCAACAAAGCTCGCTGCCGCGCCAGACAATGGCGGCAACGCTTCACCGACCGATAGTTGTTTGACCGGCCCGCAGGCAGAGAGAAGCAAGCAGACGCCGAAGACCGACAGCGCAGATCTCCCGGTGCTTCCGGTTTTCGCACGACAAGCGTGGAGCCAAGCAAGGGAATGGCGGTTCATGGGGACGAGCTTATCCTTGGTTTCGATCCGGCGCTACGATAGCGGCCCCGCCCGTCGTCGACTGCGCTGTTTCGGGTGTATGCGGCGATCCGCCGTTCGTGCGTGGTTCCGGTTCAGCGCACAAATCAGGCGCCGAGTCACCTGGCGCGGCAGGCAGTCGGGCGGACTTCTCGCTCCGTCCTTCCTGGTGGCCGATCGAGAAAAAGACCCAGCCTTCGGGGGCGAGAAGCGGATGCAAGCAAGCGGTGACGCTAGCCACTCCGAGCACTTTCGTCCTGCAATAGCGCTTTTCGGTAACCACGCAACCTGTATCCATCGCTGCAACATCGGCCCAATCAGGTTACTTTATGGCGGAATCGCGCACGCTCTCGCGCTGAGCAGAGCCCGAACGATAGGAGCCCAAGGAGATCTACTATGCCCTACCTGAATGTTCGGATATCGATGAATGAATCTCCCGACACCGCAGAAAAGATCGTATCGGTTCTGATGAACCGTACTGCCGGCTTGCTCGGTAAGAAACCCGAAGTCACCTCGATCGCTATCGATTTTGTATCGCCGGAGTTGTGGTTCGTCGGCGGATCACGGGTGAGCGAACAAGATGCGGTTACCTTCTATCTCGACATCAAGGTAACGGATGGGACCAACACGAAAGAAGAGAAGGCGAGATACGTCGCACGCGTATTTTCCGATTTCGAGTCAATCCTGGGGTCGATTGCGCCGGCGAGTTATATCGTCATTCATGACGTCCGAGCGGATTCCTGGGGGTTTCAAGGAAAGACGCAGGAATATCGCTTTATCCAGGCACAACCGCTGTGAGCAAACGAAACTTTGCCCTCGCTCTTGCCGAATAGTCGGCACTCCCGCGTTTTCGACCGGAAGGCTAGGATGTTGAGCACGGAGCGGGGATGCAGGCGGAGACGTTTTTCGGTTGGAGCCCGGATTCGGTACAGGACTCTCCACTCGGGCCGTCTCTAGGAGTAACCAGCAGCCCACGCGTCGGAGCCCGAAAGAGCTTCTTGGTTGGCAGTACCGGTTTAAGAGCATTAGAGCGAGGCCACATGGAAGTACGCAATATTCATGAGTGTGTGCTCGCGGTCGATGCGATGCGCGTCGGCGAGCTCATCGATGCACTTGCCTCCAGCGAGGATCGGCTATGGCCGCGCCGCGCCTGGCCCAGGATGCGTTTCGATCGCCCGCTCGGCATTGGCGCGCGAGGCGGACATGGCCCGATAAAGTATTTTGTCGAGGACTACTCGCCGGGCAATTCGATCCGGTTTCGCTTCATCGGACCGAAAGGTTTCGATGGTTATCACGGCTACGAAGTCGTCGCCGACCCCGAACGACCGCTTGTCTTGAGACACACCCTAACGATGCATACTCGTGGCTGGGCCGCGGTTTCGTGGACTTTGCTCTATCGCCCTCTTCACGACGCCTTGTTGGAAGATTCGCTGGCTTCGGCCCAGAACGCGCTGGGCTTGCCGGCGAGAACGCGGGCCTGGTCGCTTTGGGTGAAGATCCTGCGCTGGGTCGGTTCCGGCGGCAAGGCGCCGCCGCAGACCAGGATCTTCGATGCGCGTCCGACATCACCTGAATCCTAGCTCGCGCATGCTTGGAGTTGGATCACCTCCGGGATATTCTGCGGCATGAAGACCAAGTATCAGAAGTCGACAAGGAGCGGAAAGGATGGCGGTGACTTTGCAGTGTACTCCGCGTTATTCTTGCATCCGGCTAGTACAGGTGTTTTTTCTAATCCGTAGATGGTTGTGGAATTTGGCGGAACAGGAGCAGCGGGCGTCGCGGACGTCTCCCCGTTGCAGGAGGTGCACAGGCATGCGGAGGCTGTGACTAACGTCATCGATCGGGTCGGGCGCGCAGGCCGGACCGCGGGATTCTGTCCGGGGCTGGTATTGCGAGGCGACGCTATCCCGTCAAGTTCGATTTCGGCACGCTGCGGTGGATCGAACCGATCGAAGAGACGGCGGTATAAGCCGAGTGACGGAGGGCGTTGGCTCTCGATAACCACCGGGACTCCATCTCCATTCGCTGCCGCCGGCAGGCGAGGGCGGAGTCGGAGCCCTGGGGCTCGCTTAACAAAGGCCTTTCGCTTTGGCTCAAGCGCATGGTGATGGACCGATGGGCGACAATGAAGCGCTGTTTTCTGAACATTACGTAGCCGCCCAATCATTGAAGAATAGCTGGACCCGGCTGGCCAGCACCTATGGCTGCATATGGGTTGCTCTATCCCGGAGTACGCTGACGATCAGACCCAATTGGTATGCAAGCTGGGCGATCCGTCTGCTTGCCTTGGATCTATGCCATGAAATTCCCATCCGCCGCATTCGCAGTGTCACTGAGACAGGGAATTGGTTTGGCTATGGCAAGGTGGAACTGCGGTTCGCGACCGTAGAGGGAGACGACCGCCGCATCGTGCTCTACTTGAAGCAATACGGGGAATTTGTCGAAAAAGTGAGGGGCGCCATGGGACAGTGAGCACCCCCTGCCTTCCGGCTGACTGCGAGGCCCGCTCTCACATGAACAGCACCGTTGCGCGTGAGCTTGACGCGGATCAGATCTGAGGAATCGGCATGGCGCTCAGTAAAGAACAACGCGACTATCTGGACAAAAGACGCAAGATTTTGCGATTCTGGCCCTTTGCCGGTCCGTTCCTACCCCTCGGAATCGCCGGCCTGGCGATCCATTTGTATGTGAATACCCCCTTGTTGATCGACCCCTACGAGGTCTTATCGCGCATTGAGGCCCATTCGATCAAACAATCCTCGTTGGAGATCATGGCGGTTATGCTGCCCATAACCTTTATCGCCATCTGCTTTCTTCTTGTAATGCTCGTCGTCGTGATGTACGCGGCATTCGCGAATGAGCGGAGATACCTGGAGATTGTGGGCGAAATGGAAAGAGGCGGGGGCGATGGGCGTTAAGCGAGGCCCACGCCTTGCCGTCGAAGCCTTGCACCGATGGTTTGCCGATTACTCAGCAGTGCCCGTCTTCGAAGTCGAACGAGCGGCTCGCGCGGGCGGCGGTCATCCAGTTGGTCGACCTGCCAGATGAGCGCAACGATGTACGATCCCCTTCTCTATCACGCGTGCTCTTACGATAATTCCGAGCCTGCGTTGTTCGATGGCGCATGCGCGAGACGCCGAGGAAAGCGATGCCGAAACTCATGGCAACATTAGTACAGAAAACCTTGTTTGCTATCACCGCCGCCATGTTGTTAGCGGGAGGAAACGCCGTGGCCACCGAGGAGCCCCAGTACGAGGTCGTACAGATCTACCCCGCCTTCGAGCTACGGCGCTACGCCCCGTACCTGGTCGCGGAGACCGAAGTTAGCGGGGATTTCGACGCCGTGGGCAACCGGGCATTCCGCATCCTGGCCGACTTCATCTTCGGCAACAACAAACAGCGTGAGAAGATGGCGATGACCGCTCCGGTTAACCAACGCCCGGCTTCCGCGGGCACGGAGGAGATCGAAATGACGCACCCGGTGAGTCAGAGACGCAAGGACGGGCCCGACGCGGACACCTATGTCGTGAGCTTTGTCATGCCGTCCCGGTACACACGGGAGACCCTGCCCGAGCCGGTTGATCCCCGGGTGCGCATCCGAGAAGAGCCCGCCAAGCTGATGGCCGCGCGAAGCTACTCGGGCAGGTGGACTCTGGAGAACTACCGCGAGAACGAGGACCGGCTTCTCGACGCGGTCGCTAAGGCTGGACTGACGCCGACCGCTGCCCCGGTTTTCGCGCGCTACGATTCGCCTTTTTCGCTCTGGTTTCTGCGCCGCAATGAGGTGCTGCTCGAGGTCCGGAAGGAGAAATAGCGGAACGATATCCTCCGGTATTGGTAATGCAAAGCGCGCCGCGGTTCGGTGGGTGGAATACCGGGGCGGGGAGTTCGCGTCTGCGGCGCAGCGCGGTCTGCTTCAGAGGGGTGGGTGATTCCCGGTGTGGAGCAGGCGGCTGGAGAAAACGCGATGGCGAAAAGTACGAAGACTTATTGGAATCCCCTGTTGCCGGAGAGTCGGCACCGATGGAGGGCTGTCGACGGGATGGACGGAGTGGCGCAGGAGTTGACTC
>JAHEIA010000425.1 GCA_024639625.1 Chromatiales bacterium | reverse complement strand
AGGACATCCTCGCAATTCAGGGTCCGACCGCTGTTCAGGAGTACCTCACAAACGAAGTTCAGGAGGTGTACCGCCTTCAGGGGGTGACGATCAACGACAAGCACATCGAAACGATCGTGCGCCAGATGATGCAGAAGGTTCGCGTTGCCGATCCGGGCGATACGGACTTTCTCGAAGCCAGCCTGGTGGATCGTTTCGTTCTCGAGCGCGCCAACGATGGCCTGTACGACAAGTTTGTTGTAACCGACAGCGGTGAAAGCGAATTGGAGATTGGGCAGATCGTGAACCGCCGTCGTCTGCGCGAAGTCAACTCCGACATGAAGCGTCATGACAAGCGGGAAGCCGAAGTTCGGGAAGCCGAACTCGCTGTGGCCCAGCCCGTGTTGCTTGGTATTACCCAGGCCGCTCTACGGACGGACTCGTTCATCTCTGCGGCGTCCTTCCAGGAGACGACCAAGGTGCTTACCGAGGCGGCTATTTCGGCCAAGACGGACAACCTGAACGGTCTGAAGGAGAACGTGATCGTCGGCCACCTCGTGCCGGCTGGAACGGGCCTTCGCAAATACCGCGACCTCGTCGTTGGTTCGAAGAAGGAACTCGAAGCGCTCCAGGCAACTGCCGAGGCTCTCGACCGCGGCCTCGAGGACGGCGACGGTGCAGCCGCACCAGCCATGCCGGAAGTCGATCAGGAGGCCCTTGCCGAACTCAACCGCCGTTTGGGCTGATCGCCGTTAAGATTGAAAAGAGCGAAGCCCCGGTTCCCCGAAAAGTTGGGGGGCCGGGGCTTTTTCGGAGCGCGACAGTTTGTACGGCGGGTTAGTAGCGCCCGGACGGCCCGGCGCTAATCTGCCAGCGCCGGATCGTATAGCGCTGTTCCGGTGACGCATTCGAGCGCGCCCGGAGTCAATTCTAGCACCATAAACGCCTCGGGTGGTGCTCCGTACTCATTCCCGATACCACGGGCTGCGGCCGGCTCGAACCCGAACTTCGGATAGTATTCAGGATGGCCGAGCACGAATACGGCGTCAGCTCCTGCCTCACGACACGCTGCCAGTCCTTCGCGGACGAGCGCGGACCCAACCCCATTCCGCTGGCGGTCGGGGAGAACAGACATTGGGGCCAGCCCGAGCGCCGAGAGATTGGCCTGCGGCGGATCCATCGTGATGGGGCTGAACGCGATATGTCCGATAACCGTACCTCCATCCACGGCAACGAGCGCGATGTACGACATGGCGCTTTTGCGAAGTCGGTCCACGAGATCAGCCTCATCCGCTTGTCCGAACGCGGCTTCGTTCACGTGTCGAACTGCGAAAACGTCATCCGGGTTTTCAGCTCGGATTTGCATGCGGTGGGGGTACTGTTCTTACCTAGCTCGGTCTACATGGTTGATGGCCGAACAGTTACGCGATCTAGCGGACGAACTTTCGGAACCAGGACAGGACAAGAGCGCCTATTTCCTGCCTGCATCGGGTGTTTGGCCACATAATCACTTTGTCGCCACAGCCAGGTGTGTTGTGAACGGAACTCTGATGCCCTCACCGTTCTCGTACAGTGCCAATTTTTTCGCCACATCCCGGACCACCGACTTTCGCGCCTCCGGTGAGGCGGCCTCGAAACCGGCGGCCATCGGAGTGGCGCGTATATGTATCGGGACAAACACACTCGGCAGTGGCAGGTCCAGTTCGATTGGTTTGTCCGCCATCTTGATGCCGCTATACCCGGCTTCCTCAAGCAGAGTGCGAATCTGTTCTGCGTCGGAGAGACCAAAGGCAGATCGCAATCCTGCGGCAGTTTTCTCGCCAATGTGCTTCCCTACAGATTCGACGAGCGCGTGAAAGTAGGGACTCTCTTGAAGCTCACTCCACAGACCGACACAAAGACGACCACCTAACTTTAGGACACGATGGATCTCGACCAGCGCAGCGGGGCGATCAGCTAAGAACTGCAACGTCTGAGCGCATAGAACGACATCGACGCTCTGATCCTCCGATGGTAGCTCATACGCACTGCACTCTCTCCACTCGACAGTCGCCCCCTCAGGAATAGGGAGCGATCTGGCAACCTGAATCATACCGGAGTTTACGTCTATGCCGACGACGCGGCCGGTAGCACCGACCTTCTCAGCGGCAAGGCGTGTCGCGGCTCCAGTGCCGCAGCCGACATCGATGACAGCAACCGATCGTTCTATTTCGGCCCACTCGACGAGAGTGCTGGCCGCCGGTCCGAGTATCGACGGTACAAGGACCTTCTGGTACTGCTCGGCAGCATCACGTGCGAGCTGCCATTCTGTAGATGTCGTCATGGAACGGATGCCTCCAGTGGCCTAACCCCTCATTATAGCTCGCAATCCTAGATTATCGGGAGAGGTGGTGTGATTACCCCTCCGCTTCCTCATCCTGCCGCACCAATTCCTGCAGGCCCTCGTCGTTCATTCCATTTGTGATCATCACGGTCGCGAGCACAGCGAGCCCAATCATCACTGCGAGGAGGAAGATGACGAAAACGCGGGAACGGGCTGGTGAAAGAGCCATTGGCAGCGATTAACAGTGATAAGCATCGTAGGGTCGTGGGAAATATATTGGGAGGCACATGCGGAAGGTTCACCTCCTTCCGTATTTCGTTTTAAGACCTCCCGATGTCCGAGAATCGACCAAACGGCACAGCGCTTCGCCGCGCAATCCTCGACGAAACGCGCCACCTGTTGGTCGCGGATGGTTACGACAACCTGTCGATGCGCAAGATTGCTCGGGCAGTGGGATGCAGCGCGACGAGCATCTACCTGCATTTCGAGAACAAGGACGCCCTCATCCATGCACTGATTGATGAGGGCATGGAGCAACTCCATGAACAGTTAGTGACAGCAGCTAAAGAGCCTGAGCCTAGTGCCCGACTGAATGCACTTGCCCATGCCTACGTCCGTTTTGGGCTAGACAACCGCGAATATTATCAGGTCATGTTTCAGCTTCATCCCGAGCGGATGGAGCGGTACCCCGTCGAGAAGTTCAGAAAAGCTCGGAGGAATCTGGAGATCCACGCGGAAGCCCTGGCAGATGGTGTCGAGGTTGGCGTGTTCAGAACAGGCTCTCCTGAAACGGGCGCCCACGTTCTCTGGACGGCGCTCCACGGTCTGGTTTCTCTACTTCTCGCCGAGCGCGTCGATGTGAAACTCGCCGACGAAGCGTTTATCGATGCCGCTGTTCAACACGCGCTCGATGGATTTAGCAAATAGACCCGCCGGGTTGGATCCCATCTATCCTTAACACCGTTTATTTTCGGTTCTTCGCCCCGATTATTCGGGGAGACGTCATCCCACCTTTCCCTTCCCCACAATGGCACTGGACATCCGCACCGCACCGCCGAATTCAGGCGAAATCGTACTCGGTCGCACGTTGCATTCTCTCCTCGACGAGGCTGTCGAGAAGTACCCGAACCCCA
>JAHEIA010000424.1 GCA_024639625.1 Chromatiales bacterium | reverse complement strand
GCCCCAGCGGGAAAAGATCTGCCGCATCCCGGCCCGCAGGTCTGCCGCCCAAACGTCTGCATCAGGGCGCCGGATCGGCTCCGGGTCCGCAATCTCCGGAACCACGGCGATGGCTACCGCCCCGGACGCCGGATCTTGCCCGGCATCCTCGGGCGACGCGGCCTCGGTAGGGCCGCTCGACTCGCGCGCCGCGGGCAGCAGGTCGAGGGAAAGCGGCTCCATCATCTCCGCGAGCAGGCTCTTGTCGCTCGGCAGCAAACCCAGCCCCCAGTATGCAGCAGCCAACAACACCAGCAGCGCGCCAGCAGTAACGGCCACGAATCTCCCGATGCGCAGCCGCGGCCCTTCCTCCGCTACGACCGCTAATTCCCGGGCGGCTCGGCTAACCACCCGCCGATCGACCGTGCGGCGCCCGATCGCGTAAGCGCCTAGCAGGGCCCGATCGCAAAGGATATTGATCAACCTCGGCACACCGCCGCTGAAATGGTGGATCCTGCGCATCGCCCCGGCAGTGAACAGCGGCCGCTTGCAGCCGGCCACCGCTAGTCGATGCAGGATGTATTCTTTGGTCTCCGCGGCGCTCAGAGGTTCCAGGTGGAAGCGCGCAGTGATCCGCTGCGCGACCTGGCGCAGGCCCTTCCTACGCAACTGGTCGCGCAGTTCGGGTTGGCCAACCAGAAAGATCTGCAATAGCTTGTGCTTGTGCGTCTCCAGGTTGGTTAGCAGTCTTATCTGCTCCAACACGTCCGGGCTAAGATTTTGCGCCTCGTCGATCATCAGAACCGGGCGTCGCCCTCCGGCGTGGGCATCCAGCAGGTATTCGTTGAGGTATCCAACCAACTCTTGAATCGACGGACTTCCCTCGGGCAGATCGATGTGGAATTCCTGGCACACGGAGCGCAGCAGTTCGACCGCTGTGAGCGCGGGATTCACCACCAAGGCGACGTCGACCCGCTCCGGCAACTGCTCGAGAAAGGCTCGGCAGACGGTCGTCTTGCCGGTCCCGACCTCACCGGTCAACTGAACGAAGCCTCCGCCTTCGCCCGCTCCATACAATAAGTGGGCAAGGGCTTCGCGATGTTGTGCGCTGAGAAACAGGTAGTGCGGGTCAGGGGTTATCGAGAAGCCGGGTTCCTGGAGGTCGAAATATTCCGCGTACATCGAATCTGTACCGGGACCTGGGTTACGCGCAGGAGATCGCCGCGCAGGCGACCCAATTGATCCCCAGACGGCGACATGAGTGCGCAGTTTCGCGTCTCCCTGCCCCGGACGCGACGCGGCATGGTGCCACGGCGCATGCGCACCGCGCGATCACGTTTCGAAATCGCCCATGCTGCCTTGCTCCCCGCTCTTGCGAATCCACTAGTCGCTCTCCTCCCACCTTGCCTGGCCTGACTGGGACGCTACCCGACGGCTCATGCCGCTTAGCAGGCTCACGCAACGGGGCGCCTATGGTAGCGCCAACTTGCGCGGAGCACACCCCCGATGCGCTACTCCGCCCGGGTCGCTCGGTCGGAAACGGTGAGCGGCGGGAAAAGCGACGGCGCAGGTCGACCGACGCGGCCACCGAAGCCAACGGGGGAATGGGAGGTCTGTGGAATATCTACGGTTTCGGCAGTCAGGAACTCCGGCAGGCGAAACCGCCCCGGGGCGCACGGCCGTCCCTGCGCCCGGCCGCCGATCGAGCCGGGCATCAGCCCCCGTTAAATCGCCAGATAGCGTCCCGCTTCGAGGACGAAATCCCGCCGCGGCCCAACCGCCGAGCGAGGAAACCGAACCAGCGCTACGACGCGGCGGTTGTCGTCGGCGCCCATCTCGATTTCGGCGAGCTGGATCTCGTCCCCAACCTCATCGGCGCTGGAGCCCAACTTCACCCCCATCATGTTGAGACGCAGGGAAAGATTCTGCAGGCGCACGCAACTTTCCGGGTTCGAAAGCACCGCGCATAACTGCTCCAACCAATCTTCGGGGCCCGCACAGCCCGCATGCGTGCCACCCTCGTCCAACTGCGCGATCTGGCTCTCAATGGCCCGCATCTGCTGCTCGCTTTCCTGGCGCTGGATGACGTCCAATTGATTACGCCGCAGGCGGGCCTCGAGGCTGCGCAATCGGCTGTGCAGACTGCGCCGCTGGGTGTCTATATCACCGCTGGTCGCGCGGCAGGCGGAGATGCGATCGAGGGCATTGGTCACCAGGCTCTTGTATATGCAGTCCTTCAACCCGAGGCGAGCCGCTTCCTCGGTGACTGCCGGCGCGGTTATCTGATGGTCGGAGAAGCTCACGGTTGTCTGCGGCACGTCACGACGCACCTGGTCACCGGAGATATCCATGCCGAACCCCGCGCGCTCGGTACGCTTCATACACATCAGGGCACAGCATTGCCCGTCGTCAGCATAGCCACGGGCCTCCAGGAAATCCCATAGCTCCGAGCTTCGGCTCAGCACATCATGCATGTCGTCCAAGCTGGAAAAGAAGGCATGAACCCGCGGATCGGAGGTGAAGGTTTCACGACTGATCTCGATGGCGCCGGGGATCTGATCCACCATCCTGTCAACGTATCTCAGGGCCGCCTCTACTGGGTCGAGAAGCCGCTTGCGGTAGCCGCCAATCAAGCGAATCTTCGGCTCCGTACCGTCGACCGCACTCTCCAACGCCTGGACCAAATCGTCTTCCCCGTATGCGACCGCTCCAGGTTGATTGGCATTCCTGAAGACGCCCGCAAGGCTCCCCTCAAAAACAAAAAGATTCAACATGTTCTACGGCCCCCCAAATCGGCCTCCCGCGTATGGTTTCCGTTGCTCTTGTTATGGAATCGAGGAGGCTTGGATCATCGCCTCGCCGTACCGGCAGAATCCCTTGCAGCCAAGGCTGACTACGACCGGACTGGGGACCCAATTGTTGCACAACAACGCACGCCGTTACGGCAATTTTCTGCACTAATCGCTGCGCACACTGCGGGCAGTCTAAGATGCTGCATCTGTAAGCATAATACGCCGGCAGGGAAGATGGCTAGTAGGGAATACCCTCTTCTTTGCTAAGGTAAATCCCTCTGGCACCCACCCCCGCTGCTGCTGTTTCCACCAGCGGGGCGTCCGTTGCGGGAATCTCGCTGCTGCGCACGCCGAGTCCTCGATCGCCCGTTCTTGTCGCCGCGAGATCGGTTCCCGTTGGCGTGGCCGCCGCGCTAGTCCTCGGCCAAACGGCGCAACAGTTTCTCCCATCTCTCGAAAGCCGCAGATGCTTGCCCGTCGCGCTCGAACCAGCGGCGCGCTCGCGCGCCCATGGCGTCCAGCAGCCCAGCATCCTTGCTCAGTTGCACCAGGGTATCCGCCAGTCCCTGGCCATCCCCTGGGGCGAGGCCGACGCCGATCGACTGGTCCCGCGCAAGCTGCGCGATCTCCCCGTCGGGGGCACCGATAAACAACAGAGGCCGGCCAG
>JAHEIA010000423.1 GCA_024639625.1 Chromatiales bacterium | reverse complement strand
GGCCGGCACCTGTGTCGTCGCCTGTGGCGCGGTGGAAGAGCGCGTCGGCGGCCAGTGCCTTCCCCTCTGCGGCGCCAACGAGATGCGTAACGCCCAGGGGGTGTGCGTCTGCGTGAGCGGTTACGAGTCCGTTTCCGGCAGCTGCCTCATCCGCTGCGGGGTCAACGAGCAACGCAACGAGCAGGGGGCCTGTATCTGCTACAGCGGCTACAGCCGCGTGCAGGGGGTGTGCAGGGCGCCCTGTGGCGCGAACGAGCAGCGTGGTCCCTCCGGCGACTGTGTCTGCCTCGCCGCTTTCGAGCGTATCGGAAGTCGCTGCCTGCCGCCTTGCGCCGAGGGGGAGCAGCGCATTGCCGACGGATCCTGCGTCAAGGTTGCAGGCGGTCCTGGCGCCTCCGCTGGCTGCCCCGAATACGATCCCACCAACCCGGCCTGCGACCCCAATGCCCCCGGCGCTGCGGCCAGCACCTACGGCGCGGGGCCGGCCGACCCAGGCGCGCTAGAGCAGACGGTGCAGGATTTCTCCGCTACCCAGGCGGGGGGGCATGCCGACAGTGTGTTCGGACCCGATCCGTATGCCGAGGGGTCTGGTGGCGCTCCGGGGCTGCCCATTCCAGACTCCTACACCCATGAGCCCTCGTCCAGCGGTGCGGGAAGCGCGGTCCCGGCAGGAGGGGAGGAGCCAATCGCAACTTCTCCCTACGATGGTTCTGGAACACACCCCGCGGGGCCGCCGCCGGACGAGTGGTCCCAGTTCATTGATTTTTCCCATATCGGGAGTGGCACCCGCCCGGGACCGTCGGGGATGGCGGCAGGGCCCGCGGCAGGAGCCTCTGCAGCCGCCAGCTCGGAAACGTCCGGTGCGGGCGCGACCAGCGGCTCCGGCGGGGAGGTCCCAGGCGCTGCCTATGTGGTCGCCTGCAATCGGGGCGACGGGCGCGTAGTCGTATCGCGAAGCTTCGACACCCAACGCCACCGGCAGATATCGAGCGGGTTCCCCGGCGAGCAGGAGGCCATCGCCTGGGTGAATGCGAACTGCCCGAGTTGGAGTTGCAACAAGGGTACCGGGGCCTGCGACGCCAGCGGGACTGCGGGCGCCGGCAGCGGGGTAGGCACCTATGCCGCGGGCGATGTGACCAGCTGGAGCGGCGGCGCCTGGAAGAACGTGGGCTGCAGTTATGGGGCGCCTTCCGTGTGCTGGGGATCCGGTGGGCGCACCCTGGCCGACGGGGATGGTGACGGGCGTCCTGATATCCTGCTGCATGGGTCGGTGCACTGGAAGAACATGGGGGGCAGTCCCACATTGCCGCCCGCCCCGCAGCAGTAGCCCCCGGGGCAAAGGGCTGCCGCTGTCCCCGTTGTGGTTTGCATAAATATGCCGTCACTATTTCCTCAGAACTGCCCGCCTTGCCAGCATCCCGAAGCGGTGACGGAAACAGAGACGTTACGGTAGCGCAAAAGTCTGTTGACGACCCCTTCCGGTCGGTGGCGGGGTAGTCCATGAATGGCTGTTGTGCAGCAAGAACCCTGCTATCACACGACTCGCCTAGCGATCCTTGCGATCGAGCGCCGCGCCCGCTGCAAGGCGATGTCCTGTTTCCGGCCGAACACGTAAAGATTGCTGACGGGCGCGACGGCATAACCCTCTCCTTCGATCGCCGCGGCGATCAGGCGGCGAACCGTCTCCGCGCTGATCCGGTGCGTGAACGACCAGTCGGACCTTGATAGCGAATGCATCACGTCTTCCGCGTTACCGACGATGACCACGTTCAGGGGATCGCCGTAGCGGCTGCCTTGGGCATCAGTCACGCAACAGGGCAGCTGCTCGAGCGCGCTGCGCAATGACTCGGCATCCAGATTCGGCAGTTCCTCTCCGTCATAGGTGCGGGACGTATCCAAGCGCTCGTAGTCGAATTCGCCGTCGGGTAATGTCAGCGCAAAACCGAAACGCAGCTCGCTAAAGCTGCCGAGGGCCGGAGAGACCTTGCTCTCTTGCGTACCTGCGCGCATCGATTCGGCCTCATACGCATCAGCGGCCAAGCGGAGATCCACATATCGGCCGCCCTCGGTTCGGGGTAGAAAGACGAATCCCTCGGTGACGTACCCCGGCTGCATGAGCACGCGTATCGACTCGTCGCGGAAGTACTGACGCATGATCTCGAATTGGCTGGACGGTACTTCGCTCCTCACCAGCAGCGCCGCCTCGTCGGCCGAGTAGAAATCCGGATCGATGGTATTGCGGAGGAACCACAAACGGCGCGGCGAGGCGTTTTCGACGCTCAACCACAACGCGTGTACTCCGTGCGCGCCAAGATCGGCCCGAAGTGTTTCCTGGCCTGCTCATCCGTCAGGATGGCCACCGATACGGTGACGTCGCCGGTCGTTCTGGATTGAAAACTGCTGATTGCTGACGGGTCATCGAACCGTACCGGTGCATAGGTCGCGCAAGCACCGAGCGCAACCGACACCAAGATCACCAACCAGTGGACGTGCTTCGTCCGGACGGAAAGTCCGTTCTTGTGCATGGCGGTGATAAGGGCGAGAATCGATCATCAAGTGAACACCCTCGCTTTTTCCGGCGGAACCGGGAGCCTGCGATCACCCTTTGTCCGCGACCAGCGGTCGACTTCTCGTCGACGCGGCATCAACTTGATTCAAACTTCCCGTTTGGGGCAAACGCTCGCTTCGCGATTCCGTTCGCTGATCGAGGGTCGGTGCGCAGCCCAAAACCCGTCCGGTCCATACAGTGCAAAATGGTCGGTCAAGCCTGGTGGCGCCAATGATTGGAATTGGCCGGAACTGGCCACCCATCGGAAGGTAGATGCTGAGCTTCTACACAATGGTGCACTGCGATAGGCCGTTTACGACCCACTGCAGACCTCCAAGTCGCCGCCGCCTCCGGCAGGAGTGTCCCAATTGCGGGCAGTCGACCTAACGGTGTGCCGCTTGTGATCTCGGCGTGGCTACAGTCTGCACTTGCCAGGACGAATGGCAGGTTCGCAGCGTACAACGCGGGTGATCGAGCAGGTTTGGGGAACCTATGGTGCTCTCTTGTTCTTTCTGATTTTCCGCGTCCCGGGGCCCAGCGCAGCACACCGTCCGACCTTCGGTTGCTCTCAAGCAGCAAGACACCGGGGCGCTTCTGCCCCGGCCTGGTGACCCGAGACTCAATGGGTTGAAGTGGATCAATTGCCATTCCATGGTAAATGGCTAGCCTTCGTTGACAGCAGCGCTGGCCGATCGCGAGAATGTTGGTGAACTGAAAGAGCAGCGAAGGGGAGGTGATGGCGCGGATGCATGGCCTGGGAGTGGCGGTACTTGTGTTGCTGGCGCTTGCGTCGACGCTGGTTTCGACCGTGGCGGGCCAGGTACAGGAAACAGTCGGCGTCTCTCCTCGTGGGGCAGCGACGATGAAGGCGAGTGCGTCGGGAACATCACCAAA
>JAHEIA010000422.1:1733-3451 GCA_024639625.1 Chromatiales bacterium | reverse complement strand
AGCTACTCGATCTTGATATACGCGAAACCCTCGCTTTCCAACTCCGCAATACGCACAACCCCGGAAGGCACCATCTCGACACCATCGTAGAGTTTCTCTTTCGGGAGACCAACTTCAGAGCGCGTAATATCGCAAAGCTCCAGGTCCACACCATGCAACTGCCGCAGTGATTCAAGCCGCCCTTTCAGGTTCGAGCGGCGCTCCTCGAGCGCCGCGTCGCTTTCGAACGGCGTACCATCGAGATCGTCGTCGGTCAGAAACCGAATACCGTGGGATACGAACACAATCCGCACGTCATGGTCCATAAGCTGGTTCTGGTAATACACGACCATGTTGTTGATGCTCGTCAGCATGGCACTGAACCGCCTCGGGTCACTGAAGTCCGCATGATAGACAACCTTGGCGCCGCCGGAATCGAAATCGGACGCTTTGACCATCGAAACTGGGCTCCCTAACAGCACGGCTGCCATGATGATCGGTGCGACAAACAATCGGCCTGCAACAGTAACCATATTTCACCTCCATCGATTGGTGGGATTGGATCGGTCCTCATTCTACAGCGAATGAGAATTGACATCACATGGGCTCCCGGAGGGCCTTCGGTTGCTCGGGCGGTTGCAAGAAGTTCGTCGACTGCGGGGCTTCCTGCCGGTTTTGTGGCAGAACGGATAACGCGTGGCGGAACCATTGGCCAGGCTTTCCGGATCGGCGTCTAAGCCAGGCAGTGGACGGCAAACGATCTGGACCTCTCTTCCCCCGGCATGAGGACGATCCGGCGGCTGGCGCCCAGCGGACTGAGCTCTCGGAAACGCTATGGAGATGGGTCCGCCCGATCTAACCACCACCGCACGCTCAAGGAGTGACAAGATCGTCAAGGACGATCATCACGGGAGAAGGTGGACAATATTACTAACCCGAGCCCTGACAAAGCCACATTCAGAGTCCCACAGAGGGTCCGAATCAAGGCGCGCTCTGCAGGCAATGGTCGCCCCCTTGTCAAGGAGCGCAACGCGGAGTCGGGCCCTCTGTGGGGCTCCCTTCGGGCGAACCGCTGGGCGGCCATCCGCGGCGTTGCGCCGGCTCACCATAGGGCTGGCTATGGCAGCGCCGACGCGCCTAGCGGGCTGACCGCCCAGCGATTCGCTGAGTGAGGCTTTGTCAGGGTTCGGGTTAGTAAGAGTGCGACTCGTTTTCGGGCGGCAAGTCGCCGGCGGCTCTACTGGCGCGCCGCAGCCCAAAAAGAGAAGACCGATACCACACAAAAGCCTCATCATAGACCGAGTCGACCCTGAAAAATGCGGACACCGTCTTGGGGTTGAAGCGTTACCCACGGCGATAGCCCTGTTCATCACCGAAAACACCCTTCGGTTTAGCGTCGGAATGAAGAGCGTTGACAGCGCGAGTTCACTGCTTCCGATGTTCAGGATTCCGATGCTATTGGCCGAGTTGGCGAACCTTGGCTTTGCCTTCGTGGGTCTTCGATTGCCTCAATTATTGGAGATACCGATCAAAATGCTAGGGCAGAGGGCAGACCTCGATCCCACTGGTGCTGTTCGCCTTGGGTGTGCGACTGACCCACTACATCAACCGGAATAACTGGAAGATCGGGGTAAACGGGGCAGCGGTGCCTCCTCTCACCGATCCGGCGATAGCCGCCCCAGCGGCCTATCTGATCGACCCGCCGCCGCTGCAACAAGTATTCTGGGCTCCTATTTGGA
>JAHEIA010000422.1:0-1723 GCA_024639625.1 Chromatiales bacterium | reverse complement strand
CCGCCAGCGAAGCAACTTTCGGGGCCATAGGATGGTAGTTCCGGTAGCTTACAAGAGGGATTTCCGCCCCGGGCCTGACTGGGGGACCGCTGTCCGGGCACAATCCAGGCGGTCTGGGCGGTTCGGTAGGTGGGAGTACATACCCGGACCAAGGCGCCGCAGCTACCTCGGGGCTCGCAGCCTACCGGCTGACGCCCTGACCCAATTCGAACTCCGGCTCAAGGCCGATCCCCCCTCCCGCCCCAAACCGGGTTCGGGTTCGGGTTCGGAATCACTGGGCGACGGCCAAAGGACCGACGTTGCCACAAGCGCCTGGGTAGGCTCGCCGATGTCGGCCAGAATGCGCCGTTTGGCCGGTCCCGCGGCGGCGAAGGCGGCCAGGAAACGCGCCATACGCGGCGTCACCCCGCGACTGAAGTCCAACAGGAGCAATCATCGATAATTATCGATGATTTGGATAAAAACTATCACTTTCACAAGAGGGCTCAATTTCGCTTATAAATGTGGTCGCGCCGAAAACCGTTCATCAGCCGCGTCGAATCGGGCGACAACGACCTCAAGCATGGCCGAATCTCGATAGTTTTTCGACGACCTATAGGATATAGACCTTTTTCTATGTCAGAGGCTCGAAAGTCCGATTTCCGCTACAGGGTCGCGCAGTCTAATCTTTTCTCTCATCGACGGCCATTCTCGAGGAGAGGAAAGATGCACACCGATGCGCAGAGTGCGAAACCCGGTTTCACCGCACACCGGATGCCCGGTCACATCGGCAATTGTTTACATCCGGGGTGTGTGATTGGTATCGAGCATACGCCCCGGATGGCTCCACGGTTTACGCCGTGGAGACTTTGGGGACAACGATCGTGTTATAACGGTGATGAGGGGCGAATCTACACGGAGATCGACCGCTGCCGGGCGACCCATGCCGATCATCACATTCGACTGAATATCGAGGACTTCAGCTGTCACAGCCGCTTTTCGTTCGTGGTTTACAGCCCCGCTGCCGGGACCTGATTACTCCCGGTCCGGGAAGCCCGAGCGAAACCCAGGGGGAGCCCAGGCCCCTCCCGATAATGCGGCGAATCTCAGGCGACAGGCTTGGTCCCGCTGACCTGGGCCGCACCAACGGATGATCAAACTTAGAACCTACGTCTACATCGACTCACTGCAACCGCAACTCGCCGCTTATATGGCAACGGTATCCCAAGGGTTCCTGCCCGTACCCGGTGACGCCTGCCTTTGGGTGGAGGTAGAGCCGGGCATGGCGGTACACCGGCTGACCGACATCGCTCTGAAGGCAACTCGCGTGCACCTGGCGCAACAGGTAGTCGAGCGTGCCTATGGCTCGATGGTGATTCATCAGCGGGACCAGAGCGACGTTCGCGAGGCCGGCCGCATCCTGCTGTCCAACATGAAGGCCAGCGAACGGGACCGTCAACGCTGCCGTATCGCTTGGCAGGAGGTGATTCGAGGCATGACTCCGGACCACACCGTGCTGATCAACCGCCAGGACCGGCGCGGATCGATGATCCTGCCCGGACAGAGCATGTTCATCCTGGAAACCGAGCCTGCGGGGTATATCGTCTACGCCGCCAACCAGGCGGAAAAAGCGGCCAATATCACTCTCATCGACGTACGTGCGGTAGGCGCCTTCGGGCGCCTGATCCTTTCCGGGCGCGAAGGGGATGTGGACGAAGCAGCCGCTGCAGCTATCGCTGCGATC
>JAHEIA010000421.1 GCA_024639625.1 Chromatiales bacterium | reverse complement strand
ATCCTTTGCGCCAGTTCGCCGCCGATGCCCGGCACCGTTCGAAAAACCTGCAGGGGGTCGAGTTCGCCGCGCAACCGCTCCAGTCGCCCCCAATGCCCGGTGCTGAGGATCTCGGAGATCGCATTGGCGATTCCCGTGCCGATCCCGGGTAGCGCGGTGAAACCCGTGATCCCGTCCTTACGCAGGATCTCATCCAGCGAGGTGGCCAAGCTTTCGACCGACCGGGCAGCCTGTCGATAAGCGCTGATGCGGAAGGGGTTGGCCCCCTGTTGCTCGAGCAGCTGCGCCATGTCCTCGAGCTTCATCGCTACCTGGATGTTGCGCGGTAGGTTCATTTGCTTTGCCGCCGGATCCGCAACGGATCTCTCGGTTCCTCAGCCATCGCACAACTCCCCTGCATCCGGATCCGATCCGCGGCTGCAGATGCCCACTACACGCAGGCGAGATCGCTATTGTTCAGCGAGTGGTCGCCCCGATGGACGCCTGACTGCTGCATCGGGCAGCCGAGAAAAAAGATAATCCTCTTTTCATAATACTAGCCAATCTAGGGCACAGGACCTGGGTCCGGAGACCGTAAATGACGGGCATCAATTCCCCTGCAACCCCCGCGCTGCTACTCTCAGGATGGAGAGGGCAAGAATGACGAGGAGGAGATCTATGAATACATGGGTAGTAGCAGCCGATAGCAGCAGGGCAAGAATCCTATCAGCGGCAAGCAGGAACGGTGAGCTCGTTGAGTTGGAGGCGCTGGTGAGGCCGGAGTCGAGACTGCACGGCCAGGATCTCTTGAGTGACAGCCCGGGTCGTGCGTTCGACAGCGGCGGACAGGGAAGGCACGCGATGGGTACCAGGAACGATGTCAAACAGCAGGAGGCGATTCGTTTCGCCAAACAGGTGAGCGAAAGGCTTGCCTCTGCCCACAGCCACGGGCAATTCGCAAAACTGTACATCGTCGCCGCGCCGGCTTTTCTTGGTCTGCTGCGCGACAGTCTCCACACTCCGATTCAACATCTGATTGCGGGCGAGGTGAGCAAGAATCTGGCAAGCCACGGAATCGACGAAATCCGCCAGCATCTGCCAGATTTTCTGTGACTTCGATGTGCTGAAGCGCACCAGACAGAAGGCCCTGCGATGGCTCTGAGCCCCTTGGATTCAGCAAAACTCTACCGTGCTTGCGACCTTGACCAGATCCCCTTTGCGAATAGCAGCGAGATCGAAGAAGCGGAGGAAGTTTTGGGTCAGCCGCGGGCCTTGGAGGCGATCCAATTCGGCATTCGCATCCAGAGTGAGGGTTACAACCTTTATCTAGCGGGCTCCAAGGGCCTGGGCAAGCATGCTGCGGTGCGCAAGGTGATCGAGCGGCAAGCCGCTGCAGCCCCGGTGCCAGCGGATTGGTGCTATGTCAACAATTTCAAAGATATCTACCGGCCGCTCGTGTTGCAGCTTCCGCCGGGTCGCGGGCGTCGCCTGCGCCAGGGGGGCGAAGCCTTGATTGCGGACTTGCTGAAGGCGATCCCAGCCGCCTTCCAGAGTGAGGAGTACCGCAACCGTGCGCAGGAGATCAGCCATGAATTCGAAGAACGCGAAGAGCAGGCCTTCAGCGAGCTGGGCGATAAGGCCCAGGAGAGGGGCATTGCGCTGATCTCCACGCCGAGCGGTTATACCTTGGCGCCGGTGCGCGACGGCAAGCCCCTAGCGAGCGGCGATTTCGAGAAATTGTCGGAAAAAGAACGGCAAGAGATCCAGAAAACGATCGGAGAGCTGAAGGAAGAACTCAAGAAGACCATCCGCAGCATCCCGTTGTGGAACAAGGAAAGCGCCGTCCGCTTTGATGCCCTGAACAGTGAATTTGCCGCCGTGACCGTGGATCAGTGTAGCGGCGAACTACGGGAAGAATTCGCCGATTTGCCCCCTGTTCTGCGCTATCTGGACGCGCTCAAGGAAGACGTGGTAGCCCACAAGGACGACTTTCTGCCCCACGACGGGCCATCGGTGGGGCCGTTGCAGATTGCCGGCCGCCACCGGGACCTGCAGCGCTACGAAGTCAACGTGCTCATCGATCATGCGGAAACCAAGGGGGCTCCGGTCGTCTACGAGGCGAATCCAACCTATCAAAATCTCGTCGGCCGGGTGGAGCATATTGCTCAGATGGGCGCCCTGACCACCAACTTCAGTTTGATCAAACCAGGGGCGCTGCACCGGGCAAACGGCGGCTATTTGCTAATCGAAGCGCGCAAGGTGCTGAGCAACCTGTTCGCTTGGGAGGGCCTGAAACGGGTTTTGCAGGCGAGGGAAATTCGCATCGAGTCGCTTGAGCAGATGCTCAGTGTAGTCAGCACCATCTCCCTCGAACCGGAACCGATTCCCCTGGACGTCAAGGTCGTTCTCAGCGGTGACCGTTTACTGTACTACCTGCTCAGAGAATATGACCCGGAGTTCGGCCTGCTTTTCAAGGTAACCGCCGATTTTTCGGAATCCTTCGAGCGCAATCGCGAGTCTACGCAGGCCTATGCCAGACTGATCGCCGCCATCGCGAAGAAAGAATCCCTGCGTCCTCTGGAGAAGCGGGCGGTAGCCAGGATCGTCGAGCACAGCGCGCGTCTGGCGGAAGATGGTGAACGTCTGTCCTTGCACATGGGATTGCTCACCGACCTCTTACGCGAGGCGGATTTCTGGGCCGGCGAGGCAGCGGGCGATCGGGTTCTGGCGGAGCACGTGGAACATGCGCTGGCGGCGCGTGTGCAGCGTGCGGACCAGTATCGGGAACGGGTCTACGAGGAGATCCGGCGCGGTACCCTGTTGGTCGATACGTCGGGCAAGCGCGTTGCCCAGGTGAACGGTCTGTCGGTGGTGCGCCTGGCGGATTTCAGTTTCGGCCAGCCGGTGCGCATCACGGCCACCGCCCGACTCGGTGAGGGCGGCGTACTCGACATCGAGCGCGAGTCCGAGTTGGGAGGGCCCCTGCATTCCAAGGGTGTCATGATCTTGGCGTCGTGTCTGGCCGGCAGATATGCGCCGGATCGGCCTTTGCCGCTGGCCGCGAGCCTGGTTTTCGAGCAGTCCTACGGCACCGTGGAAGGCGACAGTGCCTCGGTGGCCGAGCTTTGCGCTCTGATCTCGGCGCTGACGCGCCTGCCGATCCGGCAGGATCTTGCGGTCACCGGATCGATCAATCAACACGGAGAGGTGCAGGCGATCGGTGGCGTGAACGAGAAGATCGAAGGTTTCTTCGACGTCTGCAAGGCTCGGGGGTTGCATGGTCAACAGGGCGTAATCGTCCCCGAGTCCAATGTCAAGCATCTGATGTTGCGCGCGGACGTGGTCGAGGCCGCGGCGGCGGGACAGTTCCATGTCTTTGCGGCGGGGCACGTGGACGAGGTGATCGAGTTGCTAACCGGGATTGCGGCGGGCAAGCCGGACGCAGAAGGCATTTTCCCGAGCGCAACTGTAAAT
>JAHEIA010000420.1 GCA_024639625.1 Chromatiales bacterium | reverse complement strand
CCAGTATCAATCCCGGGATGCAGGTGGAGGTGATCGCCGAGCCGGTGCAGCGTGTGCCCGTCGGTCGCCTGAAGGCCAGTGTTATAGCCACCGGTTTCGATTCACTGCAGCCACGTGGGTGGACTGGCCGGGCTGCCTTTCGTCTGGGCGTGCCCCTGGTCGATGCCGGGGTGCGCGCCGAAGGTCAGTTCGTCCGAATCGACACCTACCTGCCTTCTCCGGAAGAGGCCTGTGTGGAATGCGGATGGAGCGACGAAGAACGCGCCATCGAGAACAACCGCTATCCCTGCAGGCCGCCGGTTCAAACAGCGCCAACCGGGGCCCCGGCCTATCTCGGGCAGATTGCCGCTGGCTGGCAGTACAAGGAGTGCATGGCACTGCTCGAAGAGGAAAGAGGCGCCATGCGTTCGGGGTACCAGGTACTTCTCGATGGGGCATCCAATCGTGCCGTCGTCTCCACCCGCCGCAGATCGGCGGACTGCACTTTCGATCACCGGTACTGGAGCATCCGATTCCTCGCGGAACCACCCGGTGCCGTGACCCTCAACCGGGCGCTTCGGCTGGGTCCCGCGGCAAGCGGGGAGTCCAGGCTGCGGGTGTTCGGTGAAACCATTGCACAACGGTTGACCTGCCCCAAGTGCAACCGGTTCCGCCGGGTGCTCCACCTTACCGGCCGCATGGACGAGTCATTTCGACGCTGCGGGCACTGCGGGACCGGTATGGATGCGCCCGGGCTGTACATCACCGACACCCTTGCCCGGGATCAGCTCAGGGGACTCTCACCCCGTCTCTCGCTCCACAGCCTGGGTATCCGGGCCGGTGACCTGTTCAGCGTGGAGACCCCGCTGGGGGAAGTTCATTACATGACGGGAGACGGATAGATGGCACACCAGCACACATTGATTGAAGCCTTTCGGGTGCAGCAGCTGGAAAAGGGCATGGCGCTTGCCGACGCCAGCGATCTGCTCGATCTGAAGCCTCTCGGCCCGTCCCATGCCCCGGCGGCCTATCTGGCGCGTTTTCGCTGCCAGGGTCTCGTCCGGTGCGCCGGCCGGGTCATGGAACACGACGACTTCCTTCTGGGGATCCGTTTTCCGGATGACTATTTGACTCACTTCGACACCGGTCGGGTGCTGACCTGGTGCGAGCCTCCGCAAGTGCTGCACCCAAACATCCGCACGCCCTTCGTGTGTGTCGGACGGATGCTCCCGGCGACCCCTCTCGTGGATCTGCTCTACCAGCTCCACGAGATCATCACCTACCAGAATGTGGAGATGCAGGAGCACAACGCCCTGAATCGCCAGGCGTGCGCCTGGGCACGCAACAATCAGCATCGTTTTCCTGTGGACCGCCGGCCGCTGAAACGGCGCACTGCACCTGCGGAGGCCTGACATGGAGACTTTCGCTATTTCGAGCCAGGGGAGCCATAGCGAGGCAATGATCGGTGAATGTCTGGATCGGTTGCAGGGACGGCTCTCCAGGATCGACTTCGGAAAGTGGTCTTTTGTTCCAAGAGATGCTGATGGCACCTCCCTGTCGATCCGCATGGATCCAGACTGGCTTGTCATTGAACAGGCTCTTTCCGATGGGGACATTTCTTGCATCGAATCTTCAATGCCCAGGGTCCGGGCTCTGTTGAACCCGCCATTCCCAATGTTGTCGGGTGCCCGGGCGATGCTTTCTGACATGGGGCTGGAGGTGCGGGTGCGTGCGGATCTCCCCATTCCGCACAAACATGAGGATGCTGCAGGACAGCTGCCTCAATGGGTCGGCAGGGCCTGCGCGGAGCTTGCATTTTTGGCTGACGGTGAGGCAGCGGCCGTGGCGCATCCCGAAGCCGGGGAGGCGGAGGAGTCGGCCGTCAGCCTCCGGCAGGAAATACGGGACCTGTGTGACCAGGCGGGCTGGTCAGCCGTGGTTCGGGACACTTCGGGCCAGGTGGCGATTACATTGCCGAACAGGGAAGGGGGACATTGCATTGCCCTGGCAACCCCCCATCGCGATGGTGTCAGTATCCAGGTCGAACTCGGCGTCATCGCAGGGAAAGGGACAAGCGCTGCCTGCCGGGCGGCGGCAGCGGTTCTGCTGCTGCGTACCGCGGGGATCGTCCGACTGGTGAGAGCGAGGGCGGACTCGGACAGACAGGAAACGAGGGCATTTCTCGAGGTGTGTCTGCAGTCCCCGGTCGAAGTGGGTTTGGTGGACCAGGCGCTGTCGGCGCTCGCCTGTGCCCATCAACAAGTTGGATTCGAATTGGAAGCGCTCGCCCGTGATCATGCCCTGGCAAATGCCTACCTGGCGTTACAGGGTTGCGGCGAACGTGGACAGTGAGGGGCGGGCTTTCCGCTCCGGATGGTCCGGACACGCCATTTTTACCAAGTGTCTTTACAGGGGCTGTTAACAGGCCCTGACGAGGAGTCAATCATGGGACAGGCAATGGCAGTCGAAGAGCTGCGTGTAACTGCGTCGGACGTGACCGGGCAGCGGTCCAGGCAGGTGAGGGTTTCGCCGGAAGCCACGGTGGGCGAGTGGATGGGCGGCCTGGTCGGTGGACTGGGGCTGAAAACCCGGGACACCATGGGTAATCCATACGCCTACCGCCCGAGGCTGGAGCGGGAAGGACGCCATCTAAATGCCGGGGAAATCTTGGGTGAGGTGCTTCGCGACGGTGATCAGGTCGTGCTTCATCCCAACGTGAATGCCGGGTGATGGCATGTGCGGAGCATACCGGCGATGACGCTGCGAACTGAGCATCGTTACCTGGCCGAGGTGCTGGCCCCCGCCGGTCAGCACCTCGGCAACTTTGAACTCGCACCGGACTTCACACCCGCGGCGGAATGTTCGCATCTGCAGGGGGTTCGTGGCGGTACACTGCCCGTGGACTACCATCACGGGCCCTGTGTCGTGGAACCCATGTTCGATGAGGCGACCGGGCGTCCCTATGTTGCGGGTATCCGCATTCGCTTCGATGAGGCGGGTCCGGACTACGAACCTCCCGTCATACCCCGGAACTATTTCCGGTCCTGTGTCGAGGCCGGTGCCAACCGGCTGGTGCGGAAGGGCAGGCTCGGGGCGGGCGAACCCTTTGTCTACCGCATCTGCGCATTTCCGGTTTCCCCGGAATATCGCACTTCATCGGCCACCGCCGATGTCGGCGGGAGCCGGCCATCCCTGGAGCTGGATCGGGTGCCGCTGACCCAGCGTATCGCGGGGGCCGCCAGAATAAGCCGGATCGCATGGAATGCCCAGGACCATCCGGTGTTCGTGAGGCCCGATGTGATCGAAGAGGCTACAGAACTGGCCCGTACTGCAGGGGACCGGGAAACCGGAGGCATCCTCGTCGGCCATCTTTATCGAGACAGCGAATCCCCGGAGTTGCATGCCGAGATAACTACACAGATACCGGCCGCGTTGGCGGACGCGGGACACGCGCATCTCAATTTTTCGCCCCGGGCC
>JAHEIA010000419.1 GCA_024639625.1 Chromatiales bacterium | reverse complement strand
AGCCCGCCGTCCGGCCACTCGTTGTAGTGCGGGCCATTGTCCGCGGTGTAGAGGACGATGGTGTTGTCCGCGACCCCCAGTTCGTCGAGCAGGTCCAGCACTTGGCCAACATGGCCGTCGTGCTCCACCATGCCGTCGGCATAGACGCCGAGCCCGGTCACGCCCTCGCTCTCGTCCTTGAGGTGAGTGTAAAAGTGCATGCGCGAGGTCGAGAGCCAGGTGAAC
Source organism: Chromatiales bacterium (assembly GCA_024639625.1). Lineage (GTDB taxonomy): Bacteria > Pseudomonadota > Gammaproteobacteria > Chromatiales > Chromatiaceae > JAHEIA01. The sequence continues at coordinate 3,237 of JAHEIA010000419.1, read as the reverse complement.
CAGGGCGTGCCAGCCTTGGTGTTGCGCTTGATGAAGTCCATGGCCCGGCCGACGAACTCCTCGTCTGCGGTCTCCATGCGCTTCTTGGTAAGCGGTCCGGTATCCTCGCATTGCTGCTTGCCCATGGGGCCGAAGCGGGGATCTTCGACGCCGCTCGGGGTATCGGTGGCCTTACAGTCCAGGACACCACGAGGTCCGAACTCGGCGCGAAACTCGGGGTTCTTCGGATAGTCCGGGTTTTCCGGTTCCTCTTCGGCATTGAGGTGGTATAGGTTGCCGAAGAACTCGTCGAAGCCGTGCACCGTCGGCAGGAACTCGTTGCGGTCGCCGAGGTGGTTCTTGCCGAACTGGCCGGTGGCGTAACCCAGCGGCTTGAGCATCTCTGCCAAGGTCGGGTCTTCTTTCTGAATACCGATGGAAGCGCCGGGGAAGCCGACCTTGGTCAGGCCGGTTCGGATCGGCGACTGGCCGGTGATAAAGGCGGAGCGCCCGGCGGTGCAGCTTTGCTCCGCGTAGTAGTCTGTGAATAGTACACCCTCGCCGGCGATGCGGTCGATATTCGGCGTCCGATAACCCGCCATCCCGCGGCTGTAACCGCTGATATTGGTGATGCCGACGTCGTCGGACATGATCATCAGGATGTTGGGTTTTTCGGTTGCGGCGAATCCCCGAAAGGGCAGGATCGCGGCAAGCAGCAGAGAATAAAACGCCAGTCTTTTCATCGATTACCTCCTAGTGGCTGCAAAACAAATTCCCAGCCGAATTTCACGTGCAGACGCAACTGCTCGCGCGACGAGGGTCGTTTCTGCCTTGCACTCCCCGACGGTCCGCTACTTGGGAAACAGAAATTGGATCGTGCCCCCGATGCTCCAGTGGGGACCGGCATCGGGGCGAACGACGTTGTAATACGCCTCGACCCGGGCATTCATTGCCTGGTCGCCGACCTTGAAGAGCTTGCCGACGCCACCGCCCAGCGGCAGCGTGACCTTCTGCCCCGACTTCGCGTTCCAGTCCACCGTGATGACCGAATCACTGATCAGGTACCAACCCTGGTCGAGGTTGTAGTTGACGAAGGGCTCTATCAACATATTGTTCACGCTCTGTCGGTCGTCATCTCCAGCGAAGGACCAGAGTTGGCGCACCAACCCGCCGTAGGTGCCCCAGCCAGGCTGGGTCAGTGCCACCGCCGTCGGACCCGCGCTCCACTTACCGGACCCCAGCCGGTCGTCGGTTGCCGTGGGCAGGGTTATGGAGCCACCGAGACCCCAGATCACTCCCCCTTTGGTCTCTAGCGGATTGAGAAACAACGAATAGTTGATGTCGCCCAGACCGGTCGCGCGGCCGCTCTTGGTCGTCTCGCCGATACCCGGATTACTCGGCAGACCGGGGATGCCACCGGGCGCATTGACCAGCGGAACGATCAGACGATTGACGAGATTCCACTCGCCGACCGTGACCGGAATCACCGGTTGAACGTTTAGTATGTTGGCATTGCCGTTGTCGGCACCGTCATCAAAGGTGAACTTGAAGGGCAGGCTGATCAGGGAGCTGATCGGATTCTGCGTGGCTGCACGCAAGTCGCCACCCGCCTCTTCCTCTGCCAAGACGACACCGACCGCAAGCGCGGAGCCGAAGACCGCAGCGGCGGCATGCCACCAGTGTCTGCGAAAGCGTTTCATAACATCTCCTGCAACTGTTCAAGGGCTCCTCGAGGCGGCCCTGCGTTACCGCTAATACGCCGATTCGGCGCTCATACGATCTCCTTCCGTGCGGCCTGACCCCCGACTTTGGCTGCAGGCGGATCGCCGAGAGCCCAATTCACGGCGTCGATCAGCGCCTGTCCATCGACCGGTTTTCGAAAAAAGCCCGCAGCCCCTGCGATCTTGGCAGCTGCGAGGATGCAACCCGGATCGTCTGCTGAGGTCAGAATCACGGGGATACTGCAACCGATCTCGCGTAGCTGCCTGGGAAGATCGATACCGCCTCCACTCGACATGCGTGCTTCGGCTACCACGCAGGCTCGCCTGGGCTCGATGTCGTACTGCATGAACTCGTCTACGGATCCGAATTCGCGGGCGTGGATTCCGGCCGCATGAAGGAGCCGTGAGACAGCACGCCGGACGGATGCGTCGTCGTCGACAAGGTAGACCCGTACCGGTTTACTGGGATCCATGAAGAATCGTCTCTGTGACGGTTCCCGAAATCCTAGAAGGCAGCGCGGGGAAGAGATATAGGACCTTGGGCCTATAGACAGATCCGGTCGATCGAAAACCGCGTGGGAGATGATCCGAGCTGTTACAACTCGGTTAACGGCTCGATGCCTAACTTCAGGCATACCTGGAGCAGGTCTGCGACGGACCTGACCTGGAGCTTGCTCATGACCCGCGACCGGTGGATCTTCACGGTCTTTTCCGCGATACCAAGATAGGCTGCGATCTGCTTGTTCAGAGCCCCGGTGATGACGCAGCGCATGACTTCGTCTTCGCGCGGCGTCAACAGGCCAACCCGTTCGCGCATCGCCGCGAGGTCTTTGTCCGCATCGGCGAGCCGCCTCTGCAGGGCAACCGCGTTGCCTATCGCTGCCAGCAGGACCTCTTCGTCCACGGGCTTGGTGAGGAAATCGGCGCCTCCTTCCTTGATCGCGCGCACGCTCATCGGAATATCGCCGTGGCCGGTCAGGAATACGATGGCCACAGCCCTCCCCCGCTCGCGCAACCGCTTCTGCAGTTCGAGGCCGTCGATATTCGGCATGCACACGTCGAGGACGACGCAGCCACATTCCCTGGCAGGGGTGTGGGCCAGAAAACTCGCGGCGTCTGGGAAAGCCTCGACTCGATAACCGCTCGCTGCGAGCAGCCTTTGCAGGCTTCTCCTCACCGACACGTCGTCATCGACGATACAGATCAGGGTCGTCTCCTCAGGCACTCTGGGTCTCCGACGGGTCTTGTGCCACAGGCAATTCGAAGGCAATGGACGTGCCCTCGCGCTCAACGTCTTGCTTCCAGATTTTTCCCGCATGCGCATCGACGATGCGCCGGCAGATAGCGAGCCCCATCCCAATGCCAACCGCCTTGGTAGTGAAAAACGGTTCGAACATCCGCTCGGCAACCTGCTGGGAAATTCCGCTACCCCAGTCCCGAACCGACACGCGCACCTGCCCTCCCCGCTGCTCGGTCTCGATATCGATGCGCCTGCGCATTTCGGGCTGTTTCTCGACTGCCCTGAGGGCGTTCATCA
>JAHEIA010000048.1 GCA_024639625.1 Chromatiales bacterium | reverse complement strand
TGCTAGCCGTCGAACAGCAAGCCATGCCTGGGCCGAACAACCAGCCCCGGTATTTCACGCGCTTCGACGCGTCGCTACCATTCTTCGTGGATTTCCCCTTCGGCTACCGCGTGGCAGAAGCCAACTGGTTCGCCGCGGACGGAATTCCGATTCTGCCGACCGACGATGCGGGGAACGAGAACGCCTATCCCCTGATGCGGGTCCAGGCGGTGACCAAAGGCGCCGACCCCTCCGATCCGCAGAATGTGTTGGCATCCGTCGACGTCGTGCTGCCGGTAGCGTCCGAGGCGGACTGCCAGAACTGCCACGCAACTCTCCCCGACGGCGGCAACGGGGTCGCCGTAGAATTTGCCAGCAAGGAATTCGACTACGTCACCACCGCCCAGGCACCGGGACCCGAGCCGCTGCAGAATGCAGCCAAGATGAACATACTGTTGCTGCACGATGCCAAGCACGGAGAATTCTATGAAGCCTGGGACGCCAAGGGCGAACTCGTCAGCGCGGCCTGCGACTATCAGGACGCCCACGACCCGAACTGCCTGATCAATCAGACGCCGATCCAGTGCTCGCAGTGCCACTACACGCCGGCCCTCGACCTGGCGCAGGCAGGACCGGTAGACGAACCGCAGCAGGGGCCTCGCGGCCGTCAGCAACGCCATCACATCAGCCAGTCGCGCGCGATGCACGGCCACCACGGGGGATTTGCCGCCCTGTTCCCGCCGATGCCGGGTCCCAACGACGGGCTGCGTGACGCACTGGCAGTAGAACACCCGGACCTGTATCCCAACGCCACCGATCCCGGACAGACGGTCACCGAGCATGTGCTCGAGGAGACCTGCTACCAGTGCCATCCCGGTAAACGCACTCAGTGTCTGCGTGGCGCGATGTTCAGCGGTGGCATGGTGTGCCAGGACTGCCACGGCGACATGGAGCAGGTGGGTAACGACTTCACGGGCAATCTGGCGCAAGTTCCCTTCCCCGCAGGCGCCGACCTCAGCAAGCGGGTCCCCTGGGCGAACGAGGCAAAGTGCCAGTCCTGCCATACCGGAGACGTGCTGGACAACGCGAGCGGCTCTCATCCCGAGGTGGTGGCGGGCGATGGCATCCGCCTGATGCAGGCTTACGTGGGCGCTACCCACGCCGACGGTAGCAAGATCGCGAATGTGATCGACGCCCCCGATTCCCGCTTCGCCGAGAACCAGTCGCTCTATCGCTTGAGCACGGGTCACGGCGGCCTCAAGTGTGAATCCTGCCACGGCAGCACCCACGCGATCTGGCCCGTGTCGCCGGAAGACGGACCCTTTGTCGCCAACGACAACGTCGCCGCGCTGCAGATCCAGGGGCATACCGGCACTATCACAGAATGTTCCACCTGCCACGAGGGCGACCTGGGCAACACCCTGGAGGGTCCTCATGGGATGCATCCGGTGGGCGACACCAGCTTCGCCCGCGGTGGTCATGAAGAACTGGCTGAGGACGATCCCAATGCCTGCCGCGCCTGCCACGGACGCCGCGGCGAGGGCAGCGTGTTGGCCACCACCGCTGATCAGAGGGTCCTGGAGACCGATGACCACGCTAACGTGACCCTGGAGAAAGGAACCCCCGTGCGTTGTGACACTTGTCACGAGAATGAGTTGTAGGCTGTAGCCAGCCTCAGCTCGCGCACCTTTTTGCCCGTGCCGCCCCCCGGCACGGGTTTTTTTTGCCTTGCGTTCCGCCGCTCCGGACCGAGCTCGATCCACGTCTTGTTTGCACGGCCGCCGTGACCGCATTATCGAACGATGTTTCTTACTACGTCCTTGGATACTACTGGATCAGCGGGACAAAAACGCGGCGACCTCTTTCCTTTCACTGCTCATCGCCACGGAGATGGCCGTTGCCTGTAGAGCGCACCCCTGTGCCTGCAACACCCACCAGGCCCGGGTTGGCCAAGTGGGTGGTTTTCCGATAGTCGGGATATACTCCGGCCACTGGACTCGCGGCATCGGCGCGCAACAATCGAATAGATACGGTGGGCGCGCCTGAATTCTGTTTCTCTCCTTCCAAGTAAAGAGACGAGGACTCCATGCACGTCCCGACCAAACCGATCAGTGAATATCCCTGGTTCATCCGCCTGTTCTTTTGGAACCAGAAGCGGCGCTACGGACAAGTCCTGGAGCCCGGTCTGTTATGGGGTCGCTCACCATGGGTATTCGCTACCCTAGCCCTACTGTACGGCGCGCTGGATCGCAAAGGCTCGCCGCTTTCACCGGTGTTGCGGTCCTTGATCACGGTCCGGGTCTCTCAGATCAATCACTGCGAGTTCTGCGTTGACATCAACTCGGCGACGCTGGTGAAGCGCGGGGTTCCGGAAAACAAGATCGAGGCCCTAAGGGAATGGCAGCATCACCCGCTCTTCGACCAAGCGGAGCGAGCCGCCCTGGAGTATGCCGAGGCCGTGACGCGTTCGGAACTCGATGTGGATGATGACCTGATGGCACGGGTCAAGGAACACTTTGACGACGACGCAGTGGTTGAACTTACCGGCCTCATCGCCTTTCAGAATCTCTCCAGCAAGTTCAACAGCGCCTTGAATGTAGCGCCCCAGGGGTTTTGCCAATTGCCTGCCGCACCCCGCAGCGATGAACCGTGATCCCTTGCAACCCGGCCACAAACCTTAGATCCCGAGTAGAACCGAGTGCGCAGAAAACAGAACTGGCAGTCCACAGGCCCGGATATTGGCCCGACTCAGGCGCGTCTGCCACGCCCGCCAACCCGGATATCCGTCGCTACCGATAAGCGAACTGACATGGGCTGATGAATTCTGCGTCCCGTGCGAAACAAGGGCACGCTTGGATCGCGATCAAAGGTGTCGCGAGCGGTCAACAATCGATGCCGAAACAGGACAACAGGCCGCACAGGTCCCGCAGCTCGACCTCCGCTCGCTCCAGGGTATCCGGCCAAAGGCTCCCCGACCGGTTGATCCACGCGGTCTTCATCCCCAGTCGGCGTGCTGCGTCGACGTCCAGAGCAGGGTCATCGCCTACGTGGAGAGCCCTTTCCGCCGAAGCCCCGGCCCATGCCAAGGCGCCCAGGAACATGTTCGGCGCCGGCTTTGCCGCCCCTGCTTCGGCGGCGGTCACAGAGAAATGAAAATACTCGCTCAGCGCAGTTTGCCGCACATCGGCATTGCCGTTGGTGGTTGCCACTAGAGTAAACCGAGCCGCTAGTCGACGCAGTACCCCTGCGACCTCCGGATAGGGTACGACCCGGTTGCGGACACGCAGGAAGCTTGTGAATGCCTCGTCGGCGAGGTCCCGCGAGTACCCGTGATCCTGCATCAACTGGCGCAACGAGGCCAGCCGCACCGCCGAGACATCATGCGCGAACTCCGGGTAAGCCGCCTTGGTTCTGCTGCGGTGTTCCCGCAGGCTGAGGATGTCATGTTGGGCCGCAATGCGCGGAGTCCGGCTCTCCAACCAGGTGAGCAGCTGGAGCTCGGCGGCCTCGATCACCGGAGCGCAGGGCCACAGAGTGTCGTCTAGATCGAAGGTGATCAGCGAGATGTCTGCATAGCGAAACATGACGCCGGGATTGGGGCCGAGGGCACTCGAGTGCGGGCGTGGCTTTAACCGTGGTAGGGGCGGCTCAGTTCATGCACCGCCTGCACCAGTACCGCGGCATGCGCCGGGTCGACGTTAGGGTGAATCCCATGGCCCAGGTTGAAGACGTGGCCAGGCCCGCTGCCGAAGCTCCCTAGGATGCTCGCCACCTCCTCCCGGATACGCTGAGGAGCCGCATACAAGATGCAGGGATCCATGTTTCCTTGGAGCGCGACCCGATCGCCCACCCGGGCCCGGGCCTCGCCCAAGTCGAGCGTCCAGTCTACGCCCAGGGCATCGCAGCCGGTCGCCGCCATCGCCTCCAGCCACTGCGCGCCGCCTTTGGTGAACAGGATCAGCGGCACTCTGCGCCCGTCCGCCTCGCGCACCAGCCCGTGAACGATGCGCTTCATATAGGCTAGCGAAAAGCGGTCGTAATCGCGGGGTGTGAGAACGCCGCCCCAGGTGTCGAAGATCATCAGGGCCTGAGCGCCGGCGGCAACCTGGGCGTTGAGGTAGGCGGTAACCGCCTCAGCAACCTTATCCAGGAGCTCGTGCATCAGATCCGGGCGGTCGAACATCATCCCCTTGGCACGGGCAAAGTTCTTTGTTGTCCCGCCTTCCACCATGTAGGTGGCCAGCGTCCAGGGGCTGCCGGAAAAACCGATCAGAGGAACGCGGCCCGCCAGATCGCGGCGAATCACCCGCACCGCGTCCATCACGTAACCCAGCTCCGCTTCCGGGTCCGGCACACCAAGCCGCCGCACGGCGGCTGCGTCGCGCACCGGACGCTCGAAGCAGGGACCTTCCCCCTCCGAGAAGTAGAGCCCAAGACCCATGGCGTCGGGTACGGTCAGGATGTCGGAAAACAGGATGGCGGCATCCAATGGAAACCGCTTCAGAGGCTGCAGGGTAACCTCGCAGGCAAGCTCGGGGCTCTTGCACAGATCGAGAAAGCTGCCGGCTCTTTGCCGCGTAGCACGATACTCAGGCAGGTAGCGTCCAGCCTGCCGCATCATCCACACCGGCGTCGCATCGACGGGCTGGCGGAGCAGCGCCCGCAGCAGTCGGTCGTTCTTCAACTCCACCACCGGGAGCTCCTCCATTTTTCGCGTTGCTATTGGATATGCGACGGCCGCTTCGCCAGCCCGTATCCCTTTTCGGATGCCGGGTTCAGCGCGGCAGATCGGATCTGCCCATCAGGAATTCATCCACCGCTCGAGCGGCTTGCCGCCCTTCACGGATCGCCCAGACCACCAGCGATTGCCCGCGTCGCATATCGCCGGCCGAGAACACCTGGGGGATCGAGGTCTGGTAGCAGCCTTGCCCCTCTGTCGTCGCCTTGACGTTGCCGCGCTGGTCCAACTCCACACCGAGATCCTTGAGCATGCCTTCCTGAACCGGGTGCAGGAAACCCATCGCCAGGGTTACCAGTTCGGCCTTGCGCTCAAATTCGGAACCGGGAATCTCGGTCATATTCCATTTCCCGTTCGCGTCCTTCTGCCAATCCACCTTGACGCAGCGTATCGCGGTGAGGTTTCCATCCGCGTCGCCGATGAATTCCTTTGTGAGAACCGACCACATACGCTCGCTCCCTTCTTCCTGGGAGCTGGATGTACGCATCTTGTTGGGCCAATTCGGCCAGGTCGTCGACTTGTCCTCCTTCTCCGGAGGTTGCGGCAGAATCTCCAACTGGGTAACCGACTTGGCGCCGTGGCGATTCGAGGTGCCAATGCAGTCCGAACCGGTGTCCCCTCCGCCTATGACCACGACATTCTTATCCCAGGCGCTGATCAGATTTTCTTCCGCGCCCGGCACACCCTGCACCACCTTGCTGTTGGCGCGAAGAAACTCCATTGCGAAATGGACCCCTTTCAGCTCGCGACCGGGGACCGGCAGGTCGCGCGGTTGCTCGGCCCCGCCCGTCAGGACCAACGCATCGAAGCGCTGCAGCAGGCTGGACGTCGGCTTGTCGACGCCGACATGGGTATTGGCGTGGAATTCGACGCCTTCGGCCCGCATCTGTGCGATTCGCCGATCAATCAGGCACTTCGCGAGCTTGAAATCCGGGATCCCATAACGCAGCAGGCCACCGATGCGATCCTGTTTTTCGTAGACTACGACTTGGTGACCGGCGCGCGCCAACTGCTGTGCGCAAGCCAAACCGGCCGGGCCGGAACCCACCACCGCAACCTGTTTTCCGGTTTTTCTTGTGGCGATTCTCGGTGTGATCCAGCCCTCGCTCCAAGCCTTGTCGATAATCGCACATTCGATGCTCTTGATCGTAACCGGCGCGTCATCGAGATTCAGCGTGCAGGCCGCTTCACAGGGCGCAGGACAGATGCGCCCTGTGAATTCGGGAAAGTTGTTGGTCGAATGCAGAACCTCGATGGCTTCGCGCCAGTTGCCCCGGAAAACAAGATCATTCCAATCGGGAATGATGTTGTTGACTGGGCACCCTTCGTGGCAATAGGGGATGCCGCAATCCATACAACGCGCACCCTGGGTCCGGATGTCCTGCTCCGACAGTGCAATCACGAATTCCTTGTAGTGGGTGACGCGATCCGCAACCGGCGCATAGCTGCGGTCTTGCCGCGCATACTCGATAAATCCAGTCGGCTTACCCATGGTCATCGTCCCCCCGTGCATGCATCGGCGCCACCCGCCTTTTTCTGCGCTTGCAACTCCTGCAAAGCGCGACGGTAATCCACCGGCATCACCTTGACAAAGCGGGGCAGAAACTCCTCCCACTTCTCCAATACGTGCTTTGCCAGGGCACTGTCGGTGTAGTGCAGGTGGTTTTCGATCAGCTGCCTGAGCCGAATGGCGTCAAAACGCGTCATGTCGTGGCTGACGTCGACCCGTCCGTGAGTTTCCAGGTCACCACCCTGGTGGTCCAGCGCCTCGAGCGCCTCGTCTTCCGCGCTAATCGGCTCCAGCTCCACCATCGCCAGATTGCAGCGTTGCTCGAAGCTCCCGTCGCCGTCCAGCACGTAAGCGACCCCTCCCGACATGCCGGCGGCGAAATTGCGCCCGGTCGGGCCAAGGCAAACCACGACGCCGCCCGTCATGTATTCGCAGCCGTGATCACCGACCCCCTCGATCACGGCTGTAGCCCCCGAGTTGCGCACACAAAAGCGCTCGCCCGCGACGCCGCGGAAATAACACTCGCCGGAGATTGCCCCGTATAGCACGGTGTTGCCGACAACAATATTTTCCTCGGCGCGTTCGATGCCCGATCGCGCGGGTGGATAGATCACCAGGCGCCCACCGGACAGACCTTTTCCCACGTAGTCGTTGGCCTCGCCTTCGAGTTCAATGCTGATCCCTTTTGCCAGCCAGGCACCGAACGACTGGCCGCCGGTACCGCGCGCCTTGATATAGACCGTGTCATCGGCAAGACCTGCATAACCGTATCTTTCCGCCACTCGGCCGGAGAGCATAGCACCAAAGGTCCGATGGAAGTTCTTGACCTCGATCTCGATGCGGACCGGTTCGCCTCCCTGCAGGGCAGGCTGAGCGCGGCGGATCAGTTCCAGATCCAACGCTCTGTCGAGCCCGTGATCCTGGGGCTCGCAATTGTAGATTGCGACACCGGGGCCCGGTTCCGGCTTGTGCAGGATGCGCGAGTAATCGAGACCTGCGGCCTTCCAATGATCGATCGCGCGTCGCATATCCAGGCGATCACGCTGGCCGATCATGTCGGCGAACTTGCGGAAACCAAGCTGCGCCATGAGACGGCGGATCTCCTCGGCGACGAAGAAGAAGTAGTTGACCACGTGCTCCGGCTTCCCGGTAAAGCGCTTACGCAACTCAGGGTCCTGAGTCGCCACGCCGACGGGACAGGTGTTGAGATGGCATTTGCGCATCATGATGCAACCTTGCGCGATCAGCGGCGCTGTCGCAAAACCGAACTCGTCGGCTCCCAGCAAGGCGCCGACGACCACATCGCGTCCAGTTCGCATACCCCCGTCGACCTGGACCGCGATGCGGCCACGCAACTGGTTGAGCACCAGGGTTTGGTGGGTCTCGGCCAAGCCAATCTCCCAGGGAGAGCCGGCGTGTTTGATCGAGGTGAGCGGTGAAGCGCCGGTGCCGCCATCGTAGCCAGCGATGGTAACGTGGTCCGCGTGAGCCTTGGAAACACCCGCGGCCACCGTCCCCACGCCGACTTCCGAGACCAGCTTCACCGAGATCCGCGCCTTTGGATTCACGTTCTTCAGATCGTGGATGAGTTGAGCTAAGTCCTCGATGGAGTAGATATCGTGATGCGGCGGAGGCGAGATCAGGCCCACTCCAGGGGTAGAATGGCGAACCCGCGCAATCTGCGCATTGACCTTGTGGCCGGGTAACTGGCCGCCCTCTCCGGGCTTGGCGCCCTGCGCCATCTTGATCTGGATATCGTCGGAGTTGACGAGATACTCCACCGTGACGCCAAAGCGACCCGAGGCCACCTGCTTGATGGCGGAGCGTTCCGGATTGCGCGAACCGTCCGCGAGCGGGGCGAAGCGTTCCGGCTCTTCACCACCCTCGCCGGTATTGGATTTGCCGCCGATGTGATTCATCGCGCGGGCCAGGGTCGAATGGGCCTCGTAGGAGATAGAGCCGAATGACATGGCACCTGTGGCAAACCGCTTCACGATCTCTGCTGCGGGCTCAACCTCTTCCAGCGCTACCGGTTGCGCCGGCCACTTGAACTCCATCAAGCCGCGCAGCGTCATCAGGCGCTCGGTTTGCTCGTTCACACTGCGGCTGAATTCTTCGTAGCTCTCCCATGACCCCGTGCGCACCGCGTGCTGCATCTTGGCGATGGTTTTCGGGGTCCAAATATGGTCCTCGCCGCGCAGGCGAAAAGCGTAGTCGCCTCCCACATCCAAGTGTTTGGAATAGATGTGCGCCTCGCTGTAGGCGTCCTGATGCCAGCGGACCGTTTCGCGCGACAATTCAGCGAGCCCGATGCCCTCGATTGTGGTCGGGGTGCCGGCAAAATATTTCTCGACGAATCGGCTGGATAGTCCGACGGCATCGAAAATCTGCGCGCCGCAATACGACTGATAGGTGGAGATACCCATCTTCGACATGATCTTGAGCAGACCCTTGCCGACTGCTTTTATGTATCGTTGCTGCGCCTGCGCGAAGGACGGCTGCTCCGGAAGATGGGCCAGGATTGCGTGGATAGTCTCGAAAGCCAGGTAGGGGTTCACCGCTTCGGCGCCGTAGCCGGCGAGGGTAGCGAAATGATGCACCTCGAGCGCCGCGCCAGTCTCCAGCACGAGTCCGGAAGCGGTGCGCAACCCCTTGCGGATCAGGTGGTGGTGCACTGCAGAGGTAGCCAACAGAGCAGGGATGGCGATGCGATCGCGGTTCATCTCCCGGTCCGATAAGATCAGGATGTTGTAGCCCTCCAGCACCTTCTCTTCCGCCTGCCGGCAGAGCTCGCCGAGCGCCTCGGCCATGCCCGCTGCGCCCTGGTCCGCAGGATAGGTGATATCCAGGGTCTTGGTGCGGAAGGCGCCGCTGGTGTTGTCCTCTATATTGCGCACGCGTTCCAGGTCTTCGTTGGTCAACACCGGCTGGCAGACCTCGAGCCGCATATGCTTGCCGGCATCGGAGTGCCCCAATAGGTTCGGCCGCGGACCGATCAGCGAGATCAGCGACATCACCAACTCTTCGCGGATCGGGTCAATCGGCGGATTGGTTACCTGGGCAAAATTCTGCTTGAAGTAATTCGACAAGTGCTTGGGGCGATCCGAGAGGACCGCCGGGGGGTTGTCCGCCCCCATGGACCCTATCGCCTCCTGGCCAGAAACGACCATCGGGGTGAGCAGAAACTTGATATCTTCCTGGGTGTAGCCAAAGGCCTGCTGCCGATCGAGCAAGGTCACCGCATCGGGGGCCATGGTACCCACCGCGGCCGGCAGCTGATCCAAGCGGATCTGAGTTCTATCCAACCATTTCTGGTACGGATTCATCCCGGACAGGTGTCGCTTGAGCTCCGCGTCGTCGATGATGCGGCCTTGCTCCATATCGATGAGGAACATCTTGCCTGGCTGCAGGCGCCACTTTTTGATGATCTTTTCCTCGGGGATCTCCAGCACACCCATCTCCGACCCCATGACCACCAGCCCGTCATCCGTGATCAGGTAACGGGCGGGCCGCAGACCGTTGCGGTCGAGGGTGGCCCCGATCTGCCGGCCATCGGTAAAGGCGACCGCGGCGGGTCCGTCCCAAGGTTCCATCAATGCGGCGTGGTACTCGTAAAAGGATCGGCGCTTGGGGTCCATCAGCTTGTTGCCGCCCCAGGCCTCGGGGATCAGCAACATCATTGCGTGGGCCAGAGAGTAACCGCCCATGACCAGCAGCTCGAGTGCGTTGTCGAAACAGGCCGAATCCGATTGCCCCTCAGGGATCAAGGGCCAGATCTTATCCAGATCCGCGCCGAGGATCTCGGACGCCATGCTATAGCGCCGCGCTGCCATCCAATTGAGGTTACCCCGCAGCGTGTTGATCTCGCCGTTATGGGCGATCATGCGGAACGGATGCGCCAGATCCCAGGTAGGGAAAGTGTTGGTGGAGAACCGCTGGTGGACCAGGGCCAACGCAGAAACCATGCGCACATCCCGCAGGTCCTGATAAAATACGCCTACCTGATTGGCGAGCAGCATGCCCTTGTAGACGATGGTGCGCGAGGACATCGAGGTGACATAGTAGAATGCCTTGCCACCTAGGTCCGACTCCCGCACGAAGTTGTCCATCGACTTGCGAATTACGAAAAGTTTTCGCTCGAAGGCGTCTTGATCGGCGCAATCGGCGCCACGCCCGATAAACGCCTGGCGAATCCGCGGTTCGGTCGGCCTGACGCTGTGCCCAAGACCGCTGTTGTCTGCCGGTACGTCCCGCCAGCCGAGGAACAACTGCCCCTCCGCCTCGATGTGTCGCCTGATGACGCCTTCCAAAGCCTCTCGCTCGCTTTGCTCCTGGGGGAGAAAGATCATGGCAACCGCATATTCCCCGACCGCGGGCAATGCGAACTCGACTTCGGCACGGAATAAGGCGTCCGGTATCTGCAGCAGAATGCCCGCGCCATCTCCCGCGAGGGGATCCGCGCCCACTGCACCGCGATGGGTCAGGCGCTCCAGGATCTGCAATCCCTGCTGGATGATCGTGTGACTCTTTCGCCCCTCGATATCGGCGACGAAGCCGACACCGCAGGCATCATGTTCGTTTGCAGGGTCGTACAAACCCTGCTTCGATGGCAAAGCCGAATGGCTCATTGTTGACCTCATTTGTGCGAAATCCGGCGGCCGCTATCCCATGCGCAAGGCCGCGCGGCCCAAATCAGCCCCAGTCGTTCGAAGCAATAAGCATGCCTGCTTTTGGGGGGTGCGGAGGTTCTCGGTACGGGTATTCCCGTTGGCGCTCGGCTTCCGCCGCCGGCGCAGGATTGCGTAGGATAATCAAGAAATCACGAACTGGCCAGTTTCTAGCGCAGCGAATCTGCGCAAGGGGGGGCTCACAAACACTCGAAGAGGTTGTTGGGGAGACAAGAAACGGCCGCAGAATGACTCGCTATCCCCCGTCTAACGGC
>JAHEIA010000418.1 GCA_024639625.1 Chromatiales bacterium | reverse complement strand
CGAACTGCCCCAGACTCAGGTTTACCAGGTCTATCTCTGTGACCAGGCTGTTCATCCAAAATCCGAGGCCCAGCAGCACCAAACCCTGATAGACTAGGCGCGCCGGTTCGCTGCCGGAGAGATAGACCGGGAAGAACAACAATAACAGCAGCAGGGTGACCCACATCTGCGGCGACCGCCAGGGCGACGGTTCCCGAGCCGCACCCGCCAGGTGTGTCCCGAACGCAGTGCCCACGCCTACCGCCGCCGCACGATTGATCGACTCCAAAGCGGCCCGGCTGCTCAGGGTGGCCCCGGACAGGGCATCCACCGGCTGCAGGCTCAAGGGCTCGCGCGCCAGATCGGCGCCGGCTAAGCCGCGCAGCCAATCGCCGATGCCGGCGATGTAGGAGGGGGTCTCCTTGGAGTCCAGATAGCGCACCCCCAGCAGCCGCCCTTGGGCATCCACCGCCAGGAGCAGATTGATCGGCCCGGCATAACCGCGCACTTGTACCCCGGCGGCCGTGCTTGCCAGAACGACGCTGCTCGCGGCTGCCTCGCCTGCCTCTCGGCCCAGATAGTGGACCAAAGGCTGCTCCCGCAACTCGAACTCTGCGGCACCGCTCACCTCGGCCAGGGTGCCCTGGTCGAAATGCACCGTCGGCACCGGTTCGGCACCGCGCCCGAGCAGCGACAGCAGAAACCCGCAGCTCACCAGCCAAGCCAGGATCCAGCTCAATCGGGTATAGGGAAAGGTGCGGAAGGCGCGGGCCTGCAACCATGGCAGGCGTTCGGGCGCCCAGCGGGCGTGGAGCAAGGGCGGCACGGCCAGAAGGGCAATGATGGCCAACACCCGGCAACTGCCTTCCACCCCCAGCAGGGGGACCAGAAAGGCGCCGGTCAACAGCCCGCCAAGGGCGCCGCCCAGGCTATCGGCGGCCTCCGCCAAGCCGCTGCTGCTGACCACCTCCCCGGTATCGGCATGGGTCTGGCGCAGTCCCAGGGGAAATCCGGCCCCGGCAACCAAACCCGCCGCCAGGCAGAGCGCCAGATAGACCGCTTCCTGGGCGCCCCCGGATAGGCTTCCCAGGGCGGCCAGCAGGCCGGGAAGACCGAACATTAGGCCTGCGAGCAACAACATCAGGCCTGCCAGCAGCAGCCCCGGTTCACGGCTGCGGGCGAGATACTGGCCGACGGCCCCGGCTCCCAGCGCCAGGCCCGTCATGAACACCCCATTGAGCAGCGCCAAACGGCTGAACATAAAACCGAGTTGGGCCTGGTAACTGAACAGCAGGATCAACTGCACCGCCATGGCGATCAGGCCCAGCAGGGCGAGGGTCAGGATGGCGGCACGGCGGCGCTGGCGCGAACGCCGGAAGCCCTGAAAACTGGCGCGCCCGAGCATCAGCAACACACCGACCGCCAGCGGTACCAGGTAAGGCCAAGACCCGAGATCGCGCAGACGGGCCAACCCATCCACCAATGCGGAAGCGGTGAACCGCCCCCAGAGCAGCATGTTGAGGTAGTAGGTCACCGGCTGTGTGTCGTGGTTGAGTTCGCCTGCTTCTTGCGCCAGTTGGCGGCGCACGAAGTCGATCCGTTCCGCCGGCAGCAGGGAATGGAAAGAGACGGCGGGAAACCGGTGCTCGTCGAGAGCTACCGCCCGGTAGCGCCGTTCCAGGGTGAATGGGTCCTCGCTGACCTGACCCGATTGGGACGAAGCGCAGTAGAGGTGCCGATCCCCCGGCATGATGGCAAGCTCGGAAAAGCGCTCGCCCAGGGTGCGAAATAACGATCCGCTGTAGCTCTTCACCTCCCGCCCCAGATAGTTGGAGGCGCTGCTGACGGCGGTGCACAGCACCCCGCCGGGACTCATGGCGCGGGCTACGCCCTGATAAAACTCCCGGGTGAAGTAACGGTTGCTGTGGGCAGTGCCGGGATCGGCATGCAGCACCAGCACCAGGTCGAAGGCTTCCTGCCCGGACAGGTGATTGACGTAACGCCTGCCATCCTCGAAATGGATCTGCAATCGGGGATCTTGCAGCGCCTCCCGGCTGGTCGGATCCAACCAGGGCCGCAGGCGTTCGAACCCCAGCCGGTCCTGGACCACCAGATCCAGCCGCTCCAGCGGATAGCGCAAGAGTTCGGCTGCCAGTCCGCCGAGCGCGCCGCCAAACATCAGTATCCGCCGTGCATCCTCCGCCTCAGCATAGACATAGGCCGCCGTCTGCTCCACGCCCTGGGGGTCGGGAAAGCTCTCGGCGATATGGCCGTTCTCGACTAGGGAAAGCTGGTCGCCAGTCCGCCCCAAGGCCAAATGACCGTAGCGGGTTTCCAACGCCGTCTCCAACTCCAGCGCCGGCTGCAAACTGTCGAAGCGGAAGCGCTCGAGCTTGGAATCGACCCAATCGGCGGCCGGCGTAACGGCGAGCACCAGCCCCGCCAAGCCCATGGCAGCGGCCAGCCACAACAAGCCGCGGCGGCGCAAGCCTTCCAGCAACAGGCTGCACAACGCCAGGGCCAGGCTCAAAGCGCCCAGGCTGCGCCAGGGCCCGACCCATTCCACCACCAGGAAGGTAAACAGGATCCCCCCCAGCAGGGCGCCAAGGGCATCGAACACATACAGGTAGGAGACCCCGGCGACTGTCCCTCTCATATCGGCATCCGCCCCCGCGGCGGGGCGCAAGGCACGACAGGCCAAGGGGAAAGCGAACCCCAATGCCAGCCCGCTGGGTAGCCCAATCACCCACAAGGCGAGGAGCATCTGGCCGAGGGGGATGAATTCCGTGGGCGAGATATCCAGAAGCAGACGAATCCCGCGCAGCGCCAACACCTGGATCAGAAGCAACAACGGCAGCGCCAGCAGCAGGCCCCGTAACAAAGGCAGCGGCCGATGGACCAACGCCCGATCCCGCCAACGCACCGCCGCCAGCGAACCCAGGGCGAGCCAGAACAGCCAACCGGCGTAGAAGGCGCCGACACTGATCTCGTTGCCGTAAAAAACCACCAGTCCCTCGCGCACCAACAATGCCTGCGCAATTTGGGCATGGACACCCAGCAGGGTGAGCAACAGATAGAGTGGGTAGCGCGTCGGCAACGGGGGCATGGCGGGCATTGTCCTTACCCCATTATGGATAGGCCTTGCGCCAAGCGCCAGCGCCCTCGATTCCCTGCTTTCGTGGCTCGGGTAACACCCACGCAATCCGGGCTGACCCGCCCGGTGAGCCGTCTCTCGTTGTCGCGCTACGCACCTTATCCGGGCGAAAAGGCGGTTATCTACGTCTTCTGTACGCCTCGTCTCTTGGGGGTTCGGTGAATCCGGGGACAGAGGCACGAATCGGTGGTCTGTCCCGAATGGCACATGGATTTTTGCGGTCCTTAGCGCGATAGGCGGGCGGCGAGGTCAAGAGTGTTTTATCATTTGCTCCCGTATGCAGGCGGGCAGCGATCGAATTTGACGATGGTTCTGATGTATCGGCTGCCGGCCCGG
>JAHEIA010000417.1 GCA_024639625.1 Chromatiales bacterium | reverse complement strand
TGCCATTCCTCTTCCTGATTGCTTCGGTGGCCGCGAGCGGCATGTCGCATACGTTATCGGGCGCGGAGTATAACACAGCACGCGCGCCCCAACGCTGGCAATTCGCTGCTCCGCCACGCCTTTCTATCTGGCAGCCCGTGCTCTTCCGGCACGCGGTGGCGAGGAAGGGCGGGTTGCCGGGATACCGGCTCGCTTGCCATTCATGGGCATACGGATCGTAATGAGCGGTCTGAACACCCTGTAATAACCTGTCTGAATTCGGTATATTTTACGCCATGGACCTGAACTTTCTAGAATTCGAACGCCCGATTGCGGAGCTCGAGGCGAAGATCGAGGAATTGCGCCTGGTCGGTGACGATGCGGAGATCAACATCCAGGACGAGATCACCCGGTTGCAGAATAAGAGCCGTTCGCTGACCGAGTCGATCTTCTCCTCTCTCACCCCGTGGCAGATCTCCCAATTGGCGCGGCACCCGCAGCGACCCTATACCCTGGACTACATGCAACGTATCTTCACCGACTTCCAGGAGCTGCACGGGGATCGTGCGTTTGCCGACGATCATGCGATCGTCGGAGGCGTGGCGCGGTTGGACGACCGCCCGGTCATGGTGATCGGGCACCAGAAGGGCAGGGACACCAAGGACAAGCTGTTCCGCAATTTCGGCATGCCACGGCCGGAAGGCTACCGCAAGGCTCTGCGGCTGATGCGCATGGCAGAGCGTTTCAGGCTGCCCATTCTCACCTTCATCGACACGCCGGGGGCCTATCCTGGAGTGGATGCGGAGCAGCGCGGGCAAAGCGAGGCCATTGCGCGAAACCTCATGGTGATGTCGGGTTTGGCCACCCCCATCGTTTGTACCGTGATTGGGGAAGGCGGATCCGGCGGCGCCTTGGCCATCGGTGTCGGCGACCGGCTCCTGATGCTGCAGTACAGCACCTACTCGGTAATCTCACCGGAGGGTTGCGCCTCGATCCTGTGGAAGAGCGCGGAAAAAGCGCCCCTGGCCGCCGAAGCCATGGGCATTACTTCGCAAAGACTCCGCGACTTGGGTCTGGTCGATGAGATCGTTGCCGAGCCTCTGGGCGGCGCGCACCGGGACTTCGACGCTACGGCGAGCAGCCTCAAGCACATGCTGCTCGGCGCTCTGCAGCAATTGGAGGCGGACCAACCGGAGCAATTGCTGCAGGCTCGCTACCAGAGGCTCTTGAGTTACGGTCAGTTCAGCGGCGACTGACACTCCGGCCCGCATCCGAGGCATGGGGTTTTCTGCCGATCGGCTGCTGTGTATCCTGCGCTCCCTGCCGCAACCGCAGAATTTGTGGCTCGCGTTTAGCGGCGGGCGCGACTCTCATGTGCTGTTGCATGCCCTGGCTCAGTTGCGCTCGCAAATCGATGCGCAGTTGCGGGTGGTGCATTGTGACCACGGGCTGCACGCGGATTCCGCAGCCTGGAGCCGGCACTGCGAGAAGCTGTGCGCGACCATCGGGGTGCGCTTCACGGGGCTGCGGCTGGACCTGGCCAGGCGGCCCGGGAGAAGCCTCGAAGCGCTCGCCCGCGCGGCGCGCTACCGGGCAATCGCCGAGTGCATGGGGCCGGGCGACCTACTGTTGACGGCGCATCACCGAAACGACCAGGCAGAGACCGTTCTGCTACAGCTGTTGAGAGGCAGTGGGATCGGCGGGCTGGCGGCAATGGCCGGCTTGACCCGTTTCCCCCCCGGTTGGTTGGCGCGTCCTCTGCTCGAGTTTTCCGCCGGGGCTTTGGCCGCCTATGCCCATGAAGCGGGGCTGGCCTGGATTGAAGACCCGAGCAATCGAGATCTTGGCTTCGATCGCAATTATCTGCGCAACCGAGTGATCCCGCTGCTCGAGGCCCGCTGGCCGGCTATGGGTCGTACACTCTCGCGCAGCGCCCGCCACTGCGCCGAGGCGCATGCGCTGATCGAGGAGAACGCAGCGGCAGACCTTGCCCATATTGGAGGCGCTGAGCCGCGAATTCTCCCCGTATCCGGGTTGCTGAAGCTCACAGCCGCACGACGCCGTGCGGTGTTGCGCTTGTGGATACGGCAGAACGGCTTTCCAGTGCCCGACTCGAACCGTTTGGAACGGGTTCTCGACGAGGTGCTGCCAGCCGCTTGGGATCGCAGCCCCCTCCTGTGTTGGGATGGTGCGGAACTGCGGCGCCACCGGGATTCCCTGCACCTGCTGAGCCCACTGCAGTCCCACGATCCCACTGTGCTCATCGACTGGCGCCGGCCGGACCCGCTATTACAGTTGCCTGCCGGATTAGGGGCGCTCCGGGTAGCCCCTGTCGTGGGCGCCGGAATCGACGCCCGCGCCTGGTCCGGATCGCGGGTACAGGTGGGTTTTCGCCGCGGCGGTGAGCGTTGTCACCCGGCGGGAGGGCGGCGCGGCGCGACGCTGAAGCGGCTGTTGCAGGAGCGCGGCGTGCCTCCATGGCTGAGAGACCGGGTCCCGCTGTTGTACTTGAACGGAGAACTGGCCGCGGTAGCGGATCTCTGGATCTGCAAACCCTTCGCGGCAGCAAGCGAAGGTACGGGGGTGCGCTTGGATTGGCAGCGTTCGACGGAGGGAGGCATCTGATCCAAGGCGTTTCGCTGTGCCGCAGCATGGCCGGGTGTCTCCTGCCGCGTCGCGCGCCTAAACCTCGAACCCTGAGGCCGCGGCGCGGACTCCGCCGCGTCAACCGACGGATGGCAAGGGCTCCTTGGCGGGCGATGCAAACCGGAGCCGCGGATGCTACCTTATCGAGGATGAACCGTGTGGCGGCCGGTTTCTTCCGGCCATGGAGAAGCTCTTCCTTCGGCAGATCGGGGGAGGACGTCAGTCGTGGGAGTGTGTTGTGTGATGGAAGAGAAGATTGAGCAGGCGCCGCAGAACGATCTGGAGCCGGTGATTCATTGCCTGGTTTCCCTGGTCGAGAACCCGCGAGGGCACAACGATGGAATCGGCAACCACATCCACCGGGTACAGCATTACGTGCGAACTTTGGCCGCATCGCTCTTGGACAGATCCAAGTTCGCGGAAGTACTCCGTCCGGAGATGGTCGACGACCTTTATTTCGCCGCTGCCCTGCACGACATCGGGATGTTGGGGATCGCCGAGCAGATCGTCACTAGGCCACGCAAACTAGGTCTCGAAGAGTTGCGGGAGATGCGGCGGCACACCACTCTTGGGCACGCTGCGATCGGGCGTACCCTGGAGGCGTACGGTGATATCGGCTTGCTGCGGCTCGCCGCCGAGATCGCCCTCACGCATCACGAGACGTGGGACGGCTCCGGGTACCCGCACGGCCTGAAAGGGGAAGAAATCCCGCTGGCGGGCCGCCTCATGGCAGTGGCGGACACCTACGACGGGCTCACCAGCAACCGCGCGTACAAAAGGGCCAGCTCACATGCCGATTCGGTGGAAATCATTCGCAACGGACGCGGCGCCCAGTTCGATCCGGA
>JAHEIA010000416.1 GCA_024639625.1 Chromatiales bacterium | reverse complement strand
GAGATCGAGATCGAGGTCGAGCATGCGTCGGTTTTTCCGGGACAGACCGCTTTCGTCTTCGCGTGGACCTTGTTCTGATGTGGGTGGAATGGACGGCCCGTTCGCCCGTATCGCCTGGAACCTCTGCGTATCGAACCGCTCGGCTTCGAGCGCCCCCTGCAGCCGCGGCCGCGGTCCTGCCAGGTCAAGCGCGAGATCGCCCGAGACCCGCAGCTCGCCCAACTTGGCGTCCAGCGATGAGATTCGCAACATGTTCTCCCCACCGGTGATTCGCGCTGCGATATCGTAGCCCCCGATCTCGGGCAGCGATCGATCCGCCATGGCCGCGAGTTCTCGCAGCGACCGGCCGTGCCATCGGGTATCCAGCGCGAAGCTGCGCTGCGCTGGCGTTGGATCCAGGGTCCCGGCGAGCACGAGGTTGCTTCCGCCGAGGGTCGCGTCGAGCCTCAGGGGCCAGGTCCCGTCCATCGCAAGCAGCCGCCGCAAAGATTCGGTTTCCAGAGTCAGTGTAAGGTGCTGCCGGCGAAAGGTCCCGGACGCGACCATGCGCAGCGGCTCCCCGGAGCGCCCAGCCCCCGAGATCTGCTCGAGTTCGAGGTCGAAGGAGCGGCCGGATTGCTCGTCGCGCCAGTCCAGGCTCAGGTCCTCAAGAGACAGGTCCCGCAGCTCGATGGGAGGCATCGGCTTTACGCCTTTCGCCGGTTGCGCAGCGTCGCGGGCGCGTTCGGACGCCCTGGGGCTGAACATCCAGTTGGCCTCGCCCTCGGTGTTGCGCAAGAGTGTGGCTCTGATCCCTTGGGCGCTCAACTCGCCGATGCGGATGCCGCCTCGAACCAGGGCAAACAAGTCAAACTCGGCGCGCAAGCGATCGATCTCCAGGAGTCTGCCTTGCGGTAGTGCGGGGGGATTGGCGATCCGCACCTTGCGCAGTTCGACCATGGGCCACAACCCAGGGTAAAGGATCGAGTTTCCAACAGTAAGGGTCCGCCCCAGCGCTTGTCGTGTCGCCGCCTCGATGCCTGGCAGGGCGAAGCGCAAATCAACCCCGATGCCGAGCGCAGAAGTGACCAGCCAGGAGGTGAGGAGCAGACCCGCGATGCCGAGGCAACCGATCAGGGTCCAACGAAAGATCTTCCCCAACGTGTTCACGCGCTGCCTTTCCGCAACGTAGGGAGAGCCGTGAGCGCCGCCAAACCTGTCCCCTCGGGACGATGAATTAATCCCATTCTATGTTTCTCCGTCGTGCAGCGCAGGTGGTCGAGACCGGACCGCCCTGCGTCGGCTGCGAGCGGCGGCTCGCCGTGCAAGCTCGCGTTTGCATCCCGGATGTCCCCGTATTATAGGTAAACTCCAAGCGTGTGAACCAAGCGGCAGGACATGGAAAAGCGAGGCCAAACGATGAGCGATCAGTTGGAGCATACCTTCCCGGCGGCAATTCTTTGCGCGACCCTAGCCCTCTTCCTGACCGGTTGCCAGCCGACTGTCTATCTCATGCCGACTCCGGAAGCCGTGCGCAGCGGCGAGGTAAATCCTTTTGCGGAGACCCCGGAAGAAGAGCGCAGCAACCGGGTGCTGGTGGTCTATGCAACCAACCGGCTGCCCTTGGGACTGCGGAGCGACCGCACCTACACCACGCTCTACGACGACAGTCTGCGTCTCGGGGTGGCGTCTCTGCGCATCGGTGGGGAAGAAAGTGTCTGGGAGGATCTCTACTACGTATCCACCACCGGCGAACGCGAACAAGAGATCCCCTTGGTGTTGGATCAGGCGGCAGAGATCGCCTATGTTGACGCAGATACCGATCCGGATCGTCTGCCGCCGGCGGCACAGGAGATGTTTCGGCGCCTCAACGATTTCCTGGCTGCGAGCCCGGACAAGAACCTGACCGTCTATGTGCACGGCGCGAACAACAATTTCTACCGCTCCACGGCCCAAGCCGCCCAGTACAGGCATTTCACCGGTCGCCATTCGGCGGTCCTGGCGTTCAGCTGGCCATCGGCGGAGAGTCTGCTCAGATACGCGGTTGATGTGACCAATGCGCGCGCGAGCGTACCCGTGTTCGCGCGGCTCCTGGAATTGCTGGCGCTGCACACCGACGCCCGGTACATCAATATCCTGGCCTACAGTGCCGGGGCCCAGGTGGTGAGCCCCGGGCTTGCCGAGTTGGCGCGGGCCTACCAGGACGAGGACCTTGTGCAGGTGCGCCGCTGGCTGCGCCTCGGGGAGGTCTATTTCGCCGCTCCGGACGTCGATTTCCGGGCCTTCGTGGAACACCTGGCCAGCTACATCGACCTGGTTCAGAACGTAACCCTGTCGGTGAACGTCAACGACACGGTACTGGCGCTGGCAGCCTCGCACCACGGGGTCTCTCGCGCGGGACGACCGAACGCGGACGAACTGAGCGCCGAGGAGGCGCAATGGCTGATCGCAGAGATGCAGCGTCCGACCTTCGACGTGGTCAAGGTCACGCCGGAAGTGATACCGCAGCTGAGTGGCGGGGCGCACGATTTCTGGTACGCGAATCCCTGGGTGAGCACGGATGTATTGATCCAGATGTTGTTTCATGCCCGTCCGCCGGCGCGCGGTCTGGTTACCCTGGATGTCGGCGCTGACGAAGACGTCCAGATCTGGGGTTTCCCGCCGGATTATCCACAGCGGGCGGTTGACGCGGTCCGTCAGTTGCGAAAAGCGAGCAGCCCCGAATAACCAGGCGGACCGCTCGGTCGAGTGCGTGGCGCTATTCCGGTTTTCCCGGCTCGCCTTGGTCGAAGCGGCCCTGGTGGAGAAACCTGATCGTCTCCTCGATCACCCGGTCTTGACGCATGATGAAGGGGTGGGAATAGGGGAGAACCAGAAAATCGCTCATCCCGGAGACCTTTGCGCGTTCCACCGCCACCTTGCCGTCGTCCTCGCCCGGGATGATCTCGGCGAGCCAGGCGTCGAACGGGGCGTGCCGATTTCCGGTGATTACCCCTACCGGATAAGCCACCGGCCCGAGGCGGCGGGCGATGCCGTCGCCTCCGGTGCCGAGCTGCAGGCCGGCCGGTCCGTTCACCCAACGGTAGACGGGGGTGTCGCGCAGGGCGTCGGCGGCCTCACTGCCCTGGTTGGGCGGGCTCAACATGACGATCCTACCGAGCGCGGGCAGGGGGTGATTATCCAGGTAGTAACGAACCAGTAGTCCACCCATGGAGTGGGTCACGAAGTGGATGGGCCGTGCGCTCGCCGCCGCGCATTGGCGCACGCCCTCGGGAACAGCCTCGAGCGCGAGATCCTCGATCGGCCGCTGGGTCGAGGGATAATCGAGGTTGACTACGAAAAAACCCTCGCGGGCCAGCGCCTGCGCCATCTTTCCCATGGAGCCGCTACTCCTCGCGAGGCCGTGCAGCAGCACGACACAGGTTTGCGCCTGCCGCGCCGCCGGCCCGGGTGTGGCCGGGCTTGGCGGCAAGGCCAGCAAGGCCGCGAGGACGAGCCCG
>JAHEIA010000415.1 GCA_024639625.1 Chromatiales bacterium | reverse complement strand
ACCAAGCGAACGTGCTGGTAGTGTTCGCGGTTGCCGGCGCCGCGGGAGCAGTGCTCGGCGCCGGCTTTGGCGCCATGCATCTGTTTCTGATCCGCGGCGCCTTGTCCAAGGCGCTGGCGGGCCTCGCGGGGGGGCTGGCCGCAGCGCTGGTACTCTGGCTGGTCCTGAAGCTGATACCGCGGAGTGTACCCATCCACATGTCGCTGCTGACCGGTGCCCTGGTTCCGATCACCGGCTTCGTCTACGTGGCCCTGATGGGGCGCTTCGAGGACCGGCTGGAGGGGCGGATTCCGCCCCCCGTAGTCGGTGCTGTCGTCGCCGCGATTCTTGCCGCCGTCATCGGGGCCAGCGTATGGGCGGTCGGAGGCACGGTGACCGGGACGCTCGATTCCGCGGTGCAGGAGACTATCGACCGGGCGCTTTCCCAGATGCCCGCGGCCTTGGTCGGGGGGGCACTCGGCGGTTTGCTGGCCGGCACCTTGCTCGCGCTGCAGCGGCAGCGCCGCCGGCCCTGAATCCCTGCCGAGCAGGTCCCTAGTTGAATGGCCAATAGACGCAAACCCGCCAGCACGCGAACGAAAGGACGGCCCGGCTCCAGGGCACGCGGTCGCGGCAAGGGGGGCGCGGCGCGCCGCAGGCGCTGGCCGCGTTTCCTGGTTCTGCTGTTGCTGGCGAGCGTACTCGGGGGAGTGCTCTACGGCCTCTACCTGGATCAGGTGGTTCGCGGCAAATTCGAGGGCAAGCGCTGGGCGGTTCCCGCCCGCGTCTACGCCCGTCCGCTGGAACTCTACGCCGGCGCACCCGTCGATGCGGAGCAGTTGCAGAACGAACTGCGGCGCCTCGGTTACCGGTCGGCCACCCACCCGAAGACGTCCGGCTCCTATTCCCGCAACCGGAACCGCTTCCTGCTCCGCACCCGGGAATTCCTGTTCTGGGATAGCATAGAGCCGGCCCGCTATCTGGAGATCAGGTTTGCCAACGGGCGGTTGAAGAGCCTGCGCGATGCCGCTTCTCGCAAGGCCCTGGCCCTCTTGCGGCTCGAGGCGCCGGTCATTGGCAGCATCTATCCGTCACACCACGAGGACCGCATCCTGGTCAAGCGCCAGGAGCTGCCCGAGACCCTGGTGCAGGTTCTACTGGCGGTCGAGGACCGGCAGTTCTATCAGCATCGGGGCCTGGACCCGAGGGCGATTCTGCGCGCCGCCTGGGCCAATCTGCGGGCGGGCGGGGTAGTGCAGGGCGGCAGCACCCTGACCCAGCAGCTGATCAAGAACTTCTACCTGAGTCGCGAACGCAGCTTCTGGCGGAAGGCCAACGAGGCCGCCATGGCGCTGATGCTCGAACATCACTATGACAAGGACGAAATCCTCGAGGCCTACGCCAACGAGATCTACCTCGGCCAGGACGGGAAGCGTGCGGTTCACGGCTTTGGCCTTGCCAGTCAGCACTACTTCAACCGCCCGTTGGACGAGCTCGACCTGCCCCGCATCGCGCTGCTCGTGGGGTTGGTGCGCGGGCCCTCGTACTACGACCCAAGGCGTTACCCGGAGCGCGCGAAGAAGCGTCGCGACGCCATCCTGCGGATGTTGGCGGCGCAGGGGGCAATCACCCCCGAGCAGCGCGATGCGGGGCTTGCGGCGGACCTGGGAGTGACCGCAAGCCCCGGGCAGGGTAGCGGGACGCATCCTGCGTTTCTTGATCTCGTGCGGCGTCAGCTGCACCGGGACTACCAGGAAGAGGATCTGAATTCCGAGGGACTGCGCATCTTCAGCACCATGGACCCCTGGGTGCAGGAGCGAGCGGAACAGGCTGTCCGGGAGCGCCTGGCAGCATTGGGAAAGCGTGGTGGGGACAGCACTGAACTTGAGGCGGCGGCGGTCGTGGTCAGCGCTACAGGGGGCGAGGTACTCGCCCTGATCGGTGGTCGCAGGCAGGCCTATGCCGGATTCAATCGTGCGCTGGACGCGGTGCGCCCGATCGGTTCTTTGATCAAGCCGGTGGTCTATCTGTTGGCGCTTTCCCAGCCGGAGCGCTATTCGTTGATCAGTCTGCTCGACGATAGCCCGGTGTACGTCCCCGGCGCCAAGGGGAAGATCTGGGCGCCGAAGAATTACGACAAGGTATCCCATGGCGAGGTGCCGCTGCACACGGCGCTGGCGAAATCGTACAATCAGGCGACGGTTCGGCTGGGGATCGATCTGGGGGTTCCGCAGGTCAAGCGGACGCTGCAGAACCTGGGTGTCGCGAGGCCGGTCGACGCCTACCCTTCACTGCTCCTCGGAGCGGTTTCTCTGACCCCCATCGAGGTGGCGCAGGTCTATCAGACGCTTGCTGCGGGGGGCTTCCGCTCCGTGTTGCGGGCCATTCGAGAGGTCATGGACGCGGAGGGTCGCTCGCTGCAGCGCTATCCGTTGAAGGTGGAGCAGGCGGCGCGCACGGCTGCGGTGTACCTGCTGACCAAGGCCCTGCAGGACGTGGTGCGTGAGGGGACGGGCGCCGGTCTGCGGGGCATGTTGCCCGCAAGCCTCCATCTGGCGGGCAAGACCGGCACTACGGATGACCTGCGGGACAGCTGGTTCGCCGGCTTTTCCGGAGACAAGGTCGCGGTGGTGTGGGTAGGTCGGGACGATAATAAGCCGGCCGGTCTGACCGGATCTTCCGGCGCGCTTCGCGTTTGGGGCGACGTGATGCGCGAGATTCGTCCGCAGCCCTTGGAGCCTCCGCCGCCGGACGATATACAATTCGCCTGGGTTGAGCGGGAAACGGGTATGCTGGCGGACGAAAGCTGTCCGGGGGCGATCGAAGTCCCCTTCGTACGCGGCACGGCTCCGACCCTGGAGGCGTCTTGCAGGTCCGGTCGGGTCGAGAACTTCTTGCGGAGAATATGGCAATGAGGCTACCAGGTTACGCACTGATCCCGGGGTTGGTGTTGGCCTTGGCCGCCTGCTCGGGGGTGGAGAGACGCCCGCCGGCGGCGCCGGTCGAAGAACCAACTGTGCGGCAGCTCCCGCCGCCTGCGCTCCCACCCGCGGAGCCGGCACCCGGTGAGCCTTGGGGCCCCGCCGGGGCAGGGCCGCACCCGGCCCCCGCAGGCGAAGCGTGGCCGGCACCGGCGCCCGAGTCGGCTCCCAAGTCGAGCGGTGCCGTGGTCGCCCTGCTGGATGAGGCGCAAAACGCGCGGCAGCGGGGCGACCTGAATCGCTCCGCCGCCACCCTGGAACGGGCGCTGCGCATCGAGCCGCGCAACCCCTGGTTGTGGAACCGGCTCGCCCATCTGCGTCTCGAGCAGGGGCGGCTGGGAGAGGCCGGGGACCTGGCGGCCAAATCCAATGCGTTGGCCGGCGGCGACTCTAAGCTCAAGCGCGACAATTGGCGCTTGATTGCCGAGGCACGGCGTTCCGCCGGAGACCTGACAGGGGCCCGGGCGGCAGAGCATAAGGCCAATTCGATCCGATGATTGTCGATCTGTCCGATGCTGCGGGCAGGG
>JAHEIA010000414.1 GCA_024639625.1 Chromatiales bacterium | reverse complement strand
AGGGACCCGCGGGACACGAAACAACGGATGCCAATATACCCGCCGGAATACTCGGAGCGCCCTCTCGCGATTTTCGCTAACTTCTTCGCGAACAACAGGATACCACCCGTGCCTCCACCCGACAGCAGGCGCCGGGCCGCCAGGAATCGGCGGCGCGCGGCGCGCGGGATCAACTGACGCTGCATCGGGATGTCAAAAATTGCCCGGCTCCGGCTGGCTGTCTTGAGGAGCAGATTGGAAGCGAATGTTGCGTGAAGGCACCACTGTAGAGATCGCGTGCTTGTAGACCATTTGGCTCACACTGTTTTTCAGCAGCACGACAAACTGATCGAAGGACTCGATCTGCCCCTGCAACTTGATGCCGTTCACGAGAAAAATCGAAACGGGCACCCGCTCCTTACGCAGCGCGTTGAGAAAAGGGTCTTGGAGGCTCTGCCCTTTGGACATGTTGGTTCTCCTTGTTTTAGTTTGTAATCGCGCTCTTTATCGAGGCATCCGCCCATGCTATCGAACAGGGCCCTAAAGCAAACAAATATATCATAAGTTACGGAATCCGGGTTCGACTCTCCCGGCTTATCCTAATTGGTTGCTCGGGCGAGAATTTTCAAGGTTTGCTCGAGCCCTTTTCCTGATTCGTCATCCAGCCATTGAACCTGGGGGTCGCCACGCAACCAGGTTAGCTGGCGCTTGGCCAACTGCCGCGTCGCGGCCATACCTCGTTGCACCATTTCCGCCCGGCCATAAGCGCCGAGCAAATAGCGAACCAGCTGCCGATAGCCAACCGCCCTCATCGCGGGCGTCTCGGGGCTCAGATCTTCTCTTTCCAGCAGCCCCCTAACCTCCTGCTCGAAGCCTTGGCGCAACATACGCTCGAAGCGATGTTCGATGCGCTGATGCAGGACGCGGCGCTCGCGCGGCGCGCGGGCCAATTTGACCACACGGAAGGGCAGGCTTTGCTCCCGGTTTGCGGTCTGCAGATCAGAGATAGGCTGTCCCGTGAGCCGAAACACCTCCAGCGCTCGCTGTATACGTTGGGGATCGTTGGGGTGAATGCGTCGGGCCGCCTGCGGATCGATCTCCGCCAATCGGCGGTGCAACTCCCCCCAACCCAAGCGCTGGGCCTCCGCGAGCAGCTGCCGTCGCACCTCGGGGTCTGCATCCGGCAGTGGGGAAAGCCCGTACTGCAAGGCGCGAAAATACAACAGGGTGCCACCGACCAGCAGCGGAATCCGCCCCTGACGCGTAATCTGCTGCATCTCGGCCAAGGCGTCGCTGCGAAACCGGGCGGCGGAATAGGTCTCCGCCGGATCGCAAATGTCGATCAAGCGATGAGGCGCTTCGGCGAGGATCTCGGGGCCCGGTTTGGCCGAGCCGATGTCCATCCCGCGGTAGACCTGAGTGGAATCGACGTTGACGATCGCGCAGGGCAAACGGCGCACCAGTTCCACGGCGAGCTCGGTCTTTCCGGAGGCGGTGGGTCCCATGAGAAACACCGCCAGAGGCTGGGCCGCGCGCTCTCCCGTCTGGCTCCCGATAGCCATCGCGTCCGCCCTAGCGTCCGCGCAGGAACAGATGGTCCAGGTCGGCCATGCGCAGTCTCACCCAAGTCGGTCGGCCGTGATTGCATTGCCCGCCGCGTTCGGTGCGCTCCATCTCGCGCAACAGGGCATTCATCTCCTGCACGGTCAGCTTGCGGTTCGCTCGCACGGACCCATGGCACGCCATGGTGGCCAGTACCTTCTCGATCTCGTCCTGAATCCGCCCGCTACGCCCGAAAACCGCAAGGTCGGACAGTACGTCGCGCAATAACGCGGCAGCATCCCCCCCGCCTAGCACGGCAGGCACTTCGCGGACCACCAGAACATCCTCGCCGATGCGCCCCACCTGCATGCCCAGGCGGGAAAACAAGTCAGCGTGCTCCTCTGCCAGTTGCACGTCGCGCGGGCTCACCTGAACGCTCAAGGGGACCAACAAGGGCTGACTGTGTATGCCACTCTGCTGCCGCTTGAGTGATTCGTAGACGATCCGCTCGTGGGCGGCGTGCATATCCACAAGAATCAGCCCGTCCGAGCACTCCGACAGGATATAGACCCCTTGCAGCTGGGCGAGCGCGAACCCTAGCGGAGGAACCCCCGCCTCACCGTCCACAGCGAGCGGTTCCGGACTCGGTTGCTGGGCCCGAAAGCTCGCGCTGTACGCGCCGGGCGCCTCCCCCAGCTCCAGGGGTGCCGAGAGCTGCTGGGCTGGAGGCCGAATTGGCGTCGCGTCGTGCAGCGTGTCTCCCTGAACACCTGGCTGGGTACCCGGTATTCCGCCGTTCTCGCTTCCAGGCCGCTCGTCGGCCAAGGCAGCGTGCAGACTGCGGTAGAGAAAATCGTGCACCAATCGGCTGTCGCGGAAACGGACTTCATGCTTCGTCGGATGCACGTTGACGTCCACCGACACCGGATCGAGCTCCAGATGCAGCACAAAGGCGGGTTGGCGGCCGTGGTACAACACATCGTGAAAGGCCTGGCGAACCGCGTGGCTGACCAGTTTGTCGCGTATTATGCGCCCGTTGACGTAGAAGTACTGTAGGTCCGCTTGGCTCCGCGAGTACACGGGGCGGGCCACCCATCCCGACAGGTGCAGCCCAACCGCCTCATGCTCGATGTGCAGACAGTTCTCCAGGAACGGCAACCCCAGCAATTCCGCAATCCGCTGCTCGCGCTCCCCACGTTGCCACGCGGGGGCCACCGACCAGAGGTCGCGCTGATTGTGCCTCAGGCTGAACCCAACGTCGAAGCGGGACAGCGCGAGGCGTTTGAGAACCGTCTCGATGTGGCCGAACTCGGTACGCTCAGCACGCAGGAACTTGCGTCGCGCAGGGGTATTGTAAAACAGGTCTCGGACCTCCAAGGTGGTGCCGACTGGATGGGCTGCCGGCGCCACCTGCGGTGGTGCTTCCCCGTGCAAGGCCTCGATCTTCCAACCCTGGCCCGCGGCGGCGGTTCGGGACACCAACCGCAAGCGCGCAACCGACGCGATACTAGGAAGCGCTTCACCGCGGAACCCCAAGCTGGCAACCCGCTCCAGCTCGGCCAAACTCGCCAATTTGCTGGTCGCGTGCCGCGCCAGCGCCAACGGCAGATCCTCAGCCGCAATACCTTGGCCGTTGTCGCGCACGCGCAGCAGCTTCACTCCACCCTGCTCGACATCGATCTGGATGCGGCTCGCCAACGCGTCAAGGCTGTTCTCCACCAACTCCTTGACCACAGATGCGGGACGCTCGACGACCTCGCCGGCGGCAATCTGGTTTACCAGTTGGGAAGGCAGGAGCTGGATACGGTTCAAGGGACCTGCAACAAGCCGTTTCGCCCGCAGGCGAACATCGCTTTTCGAATAGGATCGCGGATCAAACGATTATTGTGCCACCGAACGAGAACACTCTCTAGAGCCCGAACAACCAATCCCGCTTACTTAGCGTGCGTTCCTCGCAAGGGTCAAAGA
>JAHEIA010000413.1 GCA_024639625.1 Chromatiales bacterium | reverse complement strand
CGGCGCCAGATCCTTCCGGCGGGTGGCCGGCGCAGCGTGCGCCACGTCTACCGGGTTCCGGGACAACGGCTCCGGCACGCGCAAGAGCAAGTCCGGGCCCGGGAGTTCGGAGCTATAATAGGGACGTATTGAGTGAGGGTTGCGATCGATGCTCCTCGCTTCGTCGGGTGCCGCGTCCGCCAGCGGTCGAACGGCCGCCCACTCCCTGTTGCTGAGTCCATGAACGTTATACCCGGCTTGGCCCTCGCTGGATGGAACCGAAAAAAATGGAACTGTCAGAGCCGATCTCCGCGTATATCGTCGACGATCCCATGCTGGCCCTAATCGCTCGTTTCGTGGGCAGCGACAAGCAGCGCGGGTCGCCGCAAGAGAGCTATATGCGACGCCAGGTGGAGGCAATCCAGGCCTACGTGGAGCGCTACCCGGTCGGCGAGAAGGAGGTGCGGGCGATCGAGTGGGTCGAGCGGCATGCGGAGCAATATCGCAAGTCGTGGCAACGCAGCCACTTGCCCCGATGGCTGAAAGACCTTCGCTGTTCGGATTGTCCGCTGTCCCATGTTGGCCTGATTGAGCACTGTGAGATTCACGACCGCTGGTCGGAGTTGTTGCTCCGATATGTTGGCGAGGAGATCACCTCGAAGGAGTATGTCGAGAAGACCTTGGATTTACTGAATGCCCACAAACAACGCCTGCGGCAGGTTCTTCCCTCTTCGCAATAAGTGTCGCCGCCAACCGGGCGCGAGGGGAATGTTTAGCGAGGGGTGTACTCGGCGTTGGTTATGAATTGGGCATTGACGATCCTGTTCGGGGCGGGCCTGGTGTTCGCGACCGTCCTGTTACTCTATCTGCTGTCGCAAGCGATCCGCGGCTACGTGCGCCGCAATCTCCGCTACGCGTTGGCGGCGTTGGGTGCGCTACTGCTTTGGGTCTGCGTGATCGTGCTCAATGCCTTCGCCTATTTCGGCGCTGCCGTAACACATGGCGGCGACGACCACTGGGTTCCGCTATTGATTCTGATCAATGGGCCGCTTCTTTTCGGAGTGGGTTTCGCTATTCTTTGGGTGCTGCGCTGGGCGCGCGCCCAGCGAGAAGACGTCGCAACCCAAGGCAGTGGCAATTGAAGCCGCTTCCCGGCGCCGTCACAATCGGCGTGCTCCATAAATCAACTCGTACGAACCGCTGTACCGCTGATGCTTACCATCAGCATCCCGCTTTTTTGGCCGAGGACCTCGTAGTCGATATCTACGCCGACCACGGCGTTGGCTCCACGCTTCCGGGCCGCTGCCTCGATCTCTTCGAAGGCGATCGCCGTGGCTTTTCGCAACTCGTTTTCGTACGCGCTGGAGCGTCCGCCAACAATATCCCGGATACCGGCGAACAGGTCCTTGAATAGATTTGCACCCAGGATTGCCTCGCCGGTCACCACGCCGAGGTATTCTATAATTCGAGCGCCTTCAATATTGGGAGTGGTCGTGATAATCATGGGCTGCTCCTGAGCGTACGATCTATTCCGTGGCATGCTACCCGTTTAACAGCAATGGTACTTACTTTGGGCATTCTCGGGCCGGCTCGTTCGACCCGAGGGGCGCCGTACATCCGCGCGACTGCAGCATCCTTGCTGCAGACGCCCTCGGCCCGAACACCCCGGAGCTCGCTAAACTTCCGGGCAGCTTCGCTAAGTATGCCATTTCGTTTACCAGAATTTTCAGATCGTCCGCATACGACTGCACAAGCTCGGTGAAGCGAATGGTGTAGCGATCCGCATCGTAGCAGGGGAAAGGAGCGGGCAACCGGGATCTTTTTAAGGGTCATTGACCGAGCCGAAAGGGCTCCTCGCGTGGTCGTTACACCGGGGCGGTTGGACCTTCGCCTCCAGCAACGCCTACATCACTCGTCGCTACTGATCCATCTACCGAAAAACTCCCGCCGCGATACCTCCTTCTGCAGAGGGCAATCGCGCTTGGCCTGCTCCATGTTCGCGTCCCGAATGTCGATGATTTGGTCCCACGCAGCGAACACGGCCTCAGCGTTGTGGTACGGCGCCACGTCCAGACAAATGGGTTGCAGCAGATAGTGACCGAGGTCGCGGTGATAGTTGAGGTGGGCCCACTGGGATTGGCCCATGAGTTCGAACTCAAGACGTGGCCCGAGGACGGTGTACTCTGCGCTGCGGCGCTCTTCTGCGGACCATCCGGCTGGGAGCTCAATCGCTGGAGGGTCGTCCGGAAACAGCAGCCGCACGAGCATCCAAGGCGTGAGAACCAGCAGTACGCCCCAGCCATCGATGTGCCGGAAGGCCCTCTCCCGAACATCCAAGGAAGAGTTGAGTCCAGGCATACCCGACATGCTGGTTCGCAGAATCTCGCGATGCGCGGCAAGCACGGCGTCGATTAGGGTTCGGTCTCGCGCCGGATGCTGCGGAAACGTCTTCCACACCGCTCTTCTATTCATCAAACAGCGCCGCCAACTGTTCACCCAGACCCCTGTAGAGCCGCAGCCGGGCATGCGCCTGCAGGTCGCCGGCAAAGCGGGGAACCCAGCGCTCGAGATGTTCCCGGAGGAGTCTTTCGAGCAGATCCTCCATTGTGTCGGATTCCCGAAGGTACGCTGCGTATTCCAGTAGGGTCCCGAGGTAGTCAGCGGGCGCCTCCATCGGTTGCAAGCCGGCCCGCAGGTATAGGGCCCGCAGGTCGCCGGCGGTGGTGCCGCTCATCTGACTATGTCGGTAAGCAGATTCAAAGGGGGGGCAAAATGTCTTCGGGTAGCCATTCAGGAACAGGCGCGTATGTTCCGCCTGCCAGTGCGCCAGGGGGAGCTGCTGCAGCTCGGCGAGAGGGGACGCTAGCCAGGGGGCAACTGCCAACATGTCCCGCAAAACCTCCAATGAGCCCTCCTCTGGCATCGCGAGCAGCGCGGAGAGCCTGCGCAGGTGGCCGGGATCGGCGGTCAAGGGAAGAGCCCGTCTAGCGAAGCCAGGGGCAGCCCCCTCCCCGCGACCGCCGCCCGACGGCGACGGGTTCGCGGGCAAGAGACCCTCTGTGCGCTACCAGGGGTAGGCATACACGCCCGCGTACATGAAGTAGTGGCGCAGCAGGTAGCCGCCGGTCAGCACCAGCAGCGAAGCGGCGACGATGGGCACGCGGCTGACCCAGCCGGAGATGACGCCTTTGAGCTCGAGGAAGAAGGGCACGATCAGACCGAAGCCGATGAAGCCGATGACCCAACCGAAGTCGTTCCACAACAGCTCCCAGGAGTGGACTGCGGATGCAGGGCCGCTCTTCAGATAGTGGTAGAAGGAGAACAGGATCACCAGTTCGGCGCTGATCAGGATCAGGTCGATGCGCTCGTAGAGGACGCGTATGCCCTCGTCCGCGTGGTCGTGGATGACGGTGTACATCAGTAGCAACAGGAGGGCCAGCGCCGTGGAGAAGGCGGAGACGGTGAACAGCAACGGCACGCCCGGGTTGTTCCACAGGGCCACCGCCGGGAAGGAC
>JAHEIA010000412.1 GCA_024639625.1 Chromatiales bacterium | reverse complement strand
TCTCGGCCTGGATGGGTTGCAAGGGGCGGTCTGGAACCCGCACACAGGCGACTGGGACCCGCTCGGCCGGAATGAGCGCCAGGAACTCGGTAAGGCCCTGCGCATCGCCCGCCAACAAGCCGTACCGGAGCTGCTGCGTCTGCCCCTGCCGGCGCCTACCGACGCGCAGGAGCACATTCAGTGAGCTTGGCGCGGATGCTTCTGGCGGCAGCGGTCGTCTGCCTGGGGTTGCCTAGCGACGGCTTTGGCGGTGAACTCGACGACCTATTGAGCCGGGTCCGCGCCGAGGGTAAGGCGGTGGCGGAGATCGATCGGCAACGCGAGCAGCGCTTTCTTGCGGAGACCGAGCAGCAGGCAGCCCGTCTGGCGCAGGCGAAGCAGGAGCTGGCGGCGCTGCAGGAGAGCAATCAACAGCTGCGCAGCGCCTACCAGCAGAACCGGGAATCCCTGTCCGTCGCCGAACAGGCCCTGGAGGAGCGAACCGTTAACCTGCAGTCCTTATTCCAGGCGGCGCGACAGGGTGCGGCGGAGCTGGCGGCGCTGTTCCCGGAGTCCCTGGTTTCCGCGCAGTTTCCCGATCGAGTGGAACGCCTGCGCCCCCTGTTGGACGAGCGCCAGCCGCCGACCCTGGAAACCTTGACCGAGCTCTGGATGCTGTTGCTACAGGAGATGGTAGAGAGCGGGAAAGTAACCCGTTTCCAAACCGAGGTCGTGGGGGGCGACGGACTGAGCCGCAGCGCCGAGCTGGTGCGCATCGGCAGCTTCAGTCTCCTGTCGCAGGGACGTTTTCTGCGCTTCGACGAAGGTCGACTCTACGCCTACTCGCGGCAACCTAGCGTGCCGCTTCGGCAAACCAGCCGGGAGTTCGAGGCCGCCACCGCAGGGATGGTCCCGGCAGTGGTGGACCCCGGGCGGGGTGCCGCGCTGGAGATTCTCGAGCAGACGCCGCGGCTGCAGGAGCGCCTGCAGCAGGGGGGGCTGATCGGCTATGTCATCCTCACCCTCGGCAGCCTCGGCCTGCTGATCGCCGTCTGGCGCTTGCTGGACACCGCGCTGATTTCTCGGCGCATGCGTCGTCAGTTGCGCGACCCCGAGCATCCGTCCGCCAACAATCCGCTGGGCAGAGTCCTCCTCGCGGGTCAGCGTCTGCGCGAGCAGGACCCCGCTCATCTGGAGCTGCACCTGCAGGAAGCGGCGCTGCGCGAGATGCCCCGTCTGACCTTGGCGCACAGTTTTCTCAAGCTGATGGCGGCCGTGTCTCCGCTACTCGGGCTGCTCGGCACGGTGACCGGAATGATCCTTACCTTCCAGGCGATTACGCTTGCCGGGGGGGCCAGTTCCGGCCTCATGGCGGAAGGCATCGCGCAGGCCCTGGTCACCACCGTTCTGGGCTTGACGATCGCCATTCCCCTGCTCTTCCTGCACAACCTGCTGGCGTCGCGCAGCCGCACCCTGATTCAGATCCTGGATCAGGAAACCGCCGGCCTGATCGCCCAGGGCAGCGGCACCGGCGGGGGCCTCTGACATGCTGGAAACATGGCACCTCCAAGCGGTTCGGTTTCTCGACGCTGGCGGACCAGTGATGTGGATCCTCGCCGGAGTTTCTCTGATCATCTGGAGCGGCCTGCTGGAACACCTGCTGTACCTGCGGGAAGCGGCCCCTCGATTGCTGCGCCAGGCACGCGAACTCGGCCGGGGTCCTGTCGGCAAACGGACGGAAGCGCTGCGGCGCATGACCCTGAACCGCGCTCGATCCGGGCTGCAGCGCGCTCTGCCCGTGCTGCGCACCCTGGTCACCCTGTGTCCCCTGCTCGGACTGATCGGAACGGTGCTCGGGATGATTCAAGTATTCGACAGTATCGCGGTATTGGGGACCGCGGATCCACGCGCCTTGTCTGCAGGGATTTCACGCGCCGTGCTGACCACCATGGGCGGGCTGATGATCGCCCTGCCGGGTCTTTATCTGGTGAACCTCGTTGAGCGCCGTATCGAGCGCATCATGCATCGCCTGACGCTGGAGTCCACGTCCGCAGGAGGGACCCGATGAGCGGGCGCTACCAATCTTTGCGGCAGTATGACCCGGAATCCGAACCGGCAGAGATCAACCTCGCGCCGATGATCGATATCCTGTTCATCCTGCTGATCTTCTTTCTCGTCACCACCTCCTTCGTGCGCGAATCCGGGATCCAGGTCGACCGGCCCGCCGCCGCCAGTTCACAACCCGTCGAAGGCGCCGCCATCATGATCGCGATCCAGCCGGACGGGGCAATCTGGCTCGACCGGCGCGCCGTCGACCTGCGCCGCCTGCAGTCCGCCATAACCCGA
This sequence comes from Chromatiales bacterium, assembly GCA_024639625.1. Lineage (GTDB taxonomy): Bacteria > Pseudomonadota > Gammaproteobacteria > Chromatiales > Chromatiaceae > JAHEIA01. The sequence goes on along the minus strand of JAHEIA010000412.1, from coordinate 1,170 downwards.
TTGCACAGCCGTACCCCTGAGGCGCCGGTGGTGATTCAGGCCGACCGCAATGCGGACGTAGGTCTTCTGGTCCAGGTCATGGACCAGATCCGCCTGGCCGGGATCCGGGATATCGCCGTTGCAGCCGAGGCCCCCTGAAGCCATGTTGCGCCTCTTCTCTGCTGCGCTTCTCGGTGCCTTCACCACGCTAGGCACGTTCTGGCTCATGCTGAGTATGACTTTCGGCGCAACGGGAGTGGAAGAGCGAAGAACACCCACCGCAATCGACTTCATCCGCCTCCCGCCCCCCCCCGAACCGCAGCAACGTCGGGATGAGCCTGCGGAACCGGAGCGCCCGCCGGAAAAGATTCCCGAGGTCGACATCGTCACCCCGCAGATGCCCCGGGTGCGCACGCCGGCCATCCGGCTGTCCGGGCTCGAGATCCCGGCCATGACCGCCGTACAGGATGTGCTGGGTACGCCCTATCTGGGCGCGGAACCGGTGTCGCAACTGTCGGACGGCGGGTTGCGGATCCTCAACCGGATCCCTCCCCTCTACCCGGCCCGGGCCCTGCTGCGCAGAACCGAGGGTTGGGTGCACTTGCAGCTAACCATCGATGCCGACGGTCTGGTAGAAGACGCGCAGGTACTGGATGCGAGCCCCGAAGGCGTGTTCGAAAAGTCAGCGCTCAAGGCGGTGCGACGCTGGCGTTTCGAGCCCTCCTCCACAGGCGGGCGGAACGAACCGGTGCGGGTGACCCAAAAAATCGAATTTAAGCTGGAGCGCTGAACTGGCTGCGCCGGAACAGGTCATGCGGCACCGCGGCCCGACAAGATTGCGCCGGGATTCCGTCGTTCTGGCCCTGCTATTGCTGTTGCTCGGCCCAGCATCGGTAGCGGCCGCGCAACCAACCCTCTCCAAGTCCCTCTACCAGGCGTTGGATGCGGTTCGCACCCAATTGCAGGAAGGGCGGCCAGAGCAGGCCCTCGAGATGCTGAACCGAGTCAAGACGCAGGCCCGAGACGACTACTCGAAGGCGGTCGTCGCGCAGACCTACGGCTATATCTGGCTGGAGTTGGAGAAGCCGCAAGCGGCTGCCGAGGCCTTCGGCCGGGCGCTGGCGCTCGATGCACTGCCCGGGTCCGCCCAGAACAACATGCGCTACAACCTGGCCGGGGTGCTGAGCCGGC
>JAHEIA010000047.1 GCA_024639625.1 Chromatiales bacterium | reverse complement strand
ACCCGATCGCCTGCAACCCGGAGGAAAGACTCCCTCAGATCAGATCGAAGCGGTCAAACTCCATGGTGAATTGGCCGCGTCCGTGGGTCATGCCGCGCAGATCGGTACTGTAACCCAAGAGACGATCGAGCGGCGCGTCGCACAGTATAGAAACCGAATCCGCCTGCATCCGGGTCTCTTTGATCAGCGCCTGTCGCGCCTGGAGATCCCCGAGCACGCTGCCCAGGTTCTCCTCCGGCACCACCACCTCGGTCCGCATGATCGGATGCAACAACGATCCGCCGGCCGCGATCAAACCCCGCCGCGTCGCAAGCGATGCCGCGGCTCGCAGGACCTCCGGGCGCGACGCCGCTCCGAACAGCTCTACCTCCTCCACGTCAATGGCGAGATCGCTCAGGGGAACACCTGCCAGCGGTCCGCTGAGAGCAAGATCCCGGGCGCCCAGGCCGACTGCCTCACGCTGCGCTTCCGACAGATCCACTCCGTCCGGCAGCACACGCGGCTGCACCCGGAACTCTAACCCTGCCCCGCGCGCCAGTGGGTTGACCGCGACGCGTACTCGCGCCTTGGCTTCCAGCGCCTTGTGCTCGGCTTCCAGGGTACGCTCGAACAAAACTTCACCGACAGCGGGATTGGCAACGGTTTCGCGCAGGGCCACCGCGGGTTTTCCTGCTCGAACGGAAAGGTTGAATTCGCGTTTCAGGCGTTCCAGGACGATCTGTAGGTGCAACTCGCCCATGCCGCGCAGCAAACGCTGGCCGGTCTCCTCCTCCTCTTCTACCCGCAATGTAGGGTCTTCCTGCTGCAGCTTGTCCAGGACCTCGAGCAGCTTCTCCTCCTCACCGCTGGACTGGGGCTCAACCGCCAGGCTCAAGACCGGGTCTCTGGCCTCGATACGCTGCAGGAACAGGGGATGTTCGGGATCGCAGAGCGTGTCACCCGTCGCCGCCCAGCGTAATCCTGCCAAGAGGACGATCTGCCCAGGGTACGCAGCCTCGAGGCGACCACGCTTGTTGGCGTCCACATCGAACACCCTGGCCACGTGCTCCTGGACCACTTGGCCGTCCGCCTTGGGTATCGCTACACGATCTCCGGGCTGCAGACGGCCGCGGTAAATGCGGGCAAATACATGCCTGCGTCCGTCCCACAACTGCACCTTGAAGGCAAGTGCCGCCAGCGGCCCCGCAGCCTCCATCGACACGATCTCCGAACTCCCGTCCATGCACTGTCCCGCGGAGGGAGGCCGCTCCAACGGGTTCGGCAACAGACGGATCACCGCGTCCAGCAACGGCTGGACGCCCCGATTCTGTAGAGCGCTGCCGCCAAAACACGGAAACAGGCTCCCCGCCAAGGTCGCCTTACGCAGCGCTCGCCACAAGGATTCCGCATCCGGTTGCTCGCCGGCCAATACGATATCCGCCAGCTCTTCGTCCCATTCCGCGGCGGTCAGGAGCAGTGACTCCCGCTCGTCGGCAAGCTGGGCCCAAAGGTCCGGATCACAGGGGGTTGACTCTACCTCTTCGCCGCGCTCTCCAAGGAAACGGAGCATGCGCCCAGTCACCAGATTGACGACAGACGCTTGCTCGGGCAGCGGCACCGTGATCGCCACGGGCTGCGCCCCCAAGCGTTCGCGCACGGTCTCCAGGACCCGCGCAAAGTCCGCTCCGACCCGATCCATCTTGTTGACGAAGAACAGCGCCGGTAAGCCAAACCGGCTTCGCTGTCGCCATACGGTCTCGGTCTGCGGCTCGACCCCTCGGACGCCGTCGAGCACCAGTACACAGCCATCGAGGACACGCATGGAGCGCTCCACTTCCATCGTGAAATCCACGTGGCCAGGTGTATCGATCAGTTGAATGACGTGACCGTTCCAGGGCGCCTTGGTCACTGCAGCGGTGATCGTGATCCCGTGCGCCCGCTCTTCCTCCATGTAGTCCATGTGCGCGGCGCCGTCGTGCACCTCACCCATCTTGTGCGACGCGCCGGTGTAGAACAGCACCCGTTCGGTAAGCGTGGTCTTCCCGGCGTCGACATGAGCGACGATACCGATGTTCCGCAGGTGATCGAGATCGATGGCTTTCATAGACGGCATAGCCGGTCAGGGACTCGCGCAATTCATACCGCGGTAATTGGAGCCTGTTACGCTTCCCAGGGTCAAGCAGGATGCGCATTCCCGCACACAAAAAAGGCGCGTCCGCTTTCGCGCACGCGCCTTTCTTGGCGATAGGATAGCTACTGGGATATCAGATATCGCGCATCTTGCGACGTGCTTCGATGGCGCGTTCCCGCACTGCGGAATGCCGCTCGTAGGCTGCCTTGCGCTGATCTGCGATCTTCTGGCGCAGCGCGTCGCGCCGCTCTGCGCTGACTTTGATCCACTCCTCTCGATCCGCTGCCACTTCCTTTTGGTAGCCAGCAACCCCCGGGAACTCCGGCATGAAGTTCGCCATTGCCGGAAACTCCGGCCGCAGCGGCATGTTATCGCCGGCGAACGACAACGGCGCCGGCGCGTTGACGGCCAACCGCTCATCGACATATTTACGCTGCGCCTCGACGGCCTCCAGCACGGCTTCGTGTTGCTGCTCTGACGCCTGGATCATTTGTTGGTGCAACGCCAGCGGATCCTGCCAGGCGTACACCGGATAAGGAGCGACAGGCGTCTGCGCCGGTTGCTGAAGGTATTCCTGATACTGCTCGGCCGCCGCCTGCTGCTGCGCCGCAAGGGCCTGCATCTGCTCCGCTACGGCCTTCTGGTGTTGAGCCACAAGGGCCTGTTGCTGCTCTACGAAGGCCTGGTAGCGCTCTACCGCCGCCCGCCGCTGTTCGGCGATCGCTTGTTGCTGCGCGGCGATCAGCGCCTGGAAATCTTGTTGCATCCCGTACATCGCGGGAGCTGCCGGCTGCATGACCGGCTTAGCGGCTCCGGATTCGCTGGCGCTCACGGAAACGGAAGCCGCCGCGATGGCCGATACTAGCGCCAGTTTATTGATCTTTTTCATTGGGTTATTCCTACAATTTCAGAACCAGTGTCGGCTGTGTCAGGACGCGACGCCTGTTCGAGGCTGCGCGCGCACCACGAGGTGCGCGCGCAGCGGTCACCGCTTTTCCGGATTACTTGCTTTCCGGAGCCGCCGGCGCAGCCGGAACCACCGGCGCTACTGCGCCATAGGGGTAGCCGTAGCCACCGTACGGATAGCCGCCGTAGCCATAGGGGCCGCCCCAACCATAGGGGCCATATCCGTAGTAGCGGTTGCCGTAGCCGCGGCCGTAACCATGTCCGCCGCCGCTCATGCTCATGTTGAAGTCACCCCAGCCATCACCGAACCAGTCGTCACCCCAACCGGAATTGCCCCAGCCAGGACCACCCCAAGGACCACCACCCCAGAAAGCAGAGGCGGAAGCGGAAGCGCCGAGCAGCGCGGCGATGGAAACAACTTTTGCAATCTTGTTCATGCAGAATCTCCTCAGATAAGATTATCGGTTATGCGGAAAGCGACCAACCGCGCGCTTTCAGGGGATAAAGTATATAAGCAAATAATTAAATTACTAATATTTATTTTTTATCAATTCTTTACCCCCATTGGACTAATCTATCGTCGAACACTCCACCATGCGCTTCACCATGGAACTGCCCACATGAACCAGCTCACGATCACACACCCGGATGACTGGCATCTCCACCTTCGCGACGGCGACGTCCTGCGCGACGTGCTGCCCCACACGGCCGCCCGCTTCTCCCGCGCGATCGTCATGCCGAACCTGAATCCCCCGATTACCGATCTTGCTCGGGCGCTGGCGTATCGCGATCGTATCCTCGAAGCGCTTCCCAGCGACTCGTCATTTCTGCCCTTGATGACCCTGTACCTGACGGATCGGAGCGACCCGGCGGAGATCCGCCGCGCCAAACAAAGCGGAGTCATACATGCCGCCAAGCTGTATCCCGCGGGGGCCACCACCAACTCGGATTCCGGCGTCACCCGCTTGGAGCATATCTACCCGGTCCTCGAAGCAATGCAGAGCGAGGACCTGCCACTGCTGGTCCACGGCGAGGTTACCGATCCGGACGTGGACATCTTCGACCGGGAGGCGGTATTCATCGAGCGCCACCTGGGGGACCTGACGCAGCGCTTCCCGGAACTGCGCCTGGTGCTGGAGCACGTCACCACCGCCGCCGGCGTCGATTTCGTAACACAGGCCTCGCCGCGAGTAGCGGCGACTGTGACCGCCCACCATCTCTTGTACAACCGTAACGCGATGCTCGCAGGCGGCATACGGCCCCACTACTATTGCTTACCCGTGTTGAAACGGGAACCTCACCGGCAGGCACTGATCGCAGCCGTTACCAGCGGCAACCCGAAGTTCTTTCTCGGCACCGACAGCGCCCCCCACCCCCGGCTCGCAAAGGAGTGCGCCTGCGGGTGCGCCGGTTGCTATACGGCCTTTGCGGCTATCGAACTCTATGCGGAGGCCTTCGAGCGGGCCGATGCCCTGCATCGGTTGGAGGCCTTTGCGAGCTGGCACGGGGCGGACTTCTATGGGCTCCCGCGCAACCGGGAAACCCTTACCCTGCAGCGCGAGGCCTGGCAAGCGCCAAGCGAGCTTGCGGTTGCCGGTGAGGAGTTGGTGCCATTGCGGGCCGGAGAGTCAATCGCCTGGCGGCTTATCTAGCACCGGCGGATAGGATCTGGGTCTACCTGCTCCCGGAGGCGAACTCGATAACCAGCAGGAATGCGGCACCGGTTGAGAAACCGGCTCACGCACGAGCATTCGGGTAGCCTGGAAAGGTCCCCGGAAGCCTAGTGTTCCACCGTCGGGGCGGCCAAGTCCGCCAGTCACACGTTACTGCTTCCCCCGCTCGATTGCAGGGCTGAACCGGAGACGCGGTCTATTCGGGATTCGCCGGGTCTATGTCGTCTTTGTACAGATCTTCCAATTCCGCATCGGACTCCCATTCCTCAGGCGGTGGATTACCGTCATAGATATCGAAGCGGCGTTTCTGCAGATAGGCGTCGCGCGTGAAAATATAGGGATCCAAGGCGGCTTGCTTTAACACCTCACCGGCGCTCAGCAGATCGGCCCGAACATCGACACCGTACAAGATCGCCAGTCCCCATCGCCATGCCTTCGAGTCCAGATACGCGACCGGGGTGCTGTACCAATCCACCACCAGGCCGAACGAGTCTCTCACCGTCCGCGGCCCCAGTATCGGCCACACGAAGTAGGGCCCCGGAGCGACGCCCCAGTAGCCAAGGGTCTGGCCGAAATCCTCCCGGTGCTTGGGAAAATCCATCGGCGTGGCCCAGTCGATCAACCCGAGGAGCCCCACGGTGCTATTGATCACCACACGCCCGACATCGGTAGCGGCATTCTCCAGCTTCAACTGCAACAGGTTATTCAGCGCCGACATGATGTCCAACTGATTGCCGAAGAAATTGCTGATACCGCGATCGACGAACTCTGGCGTGACCTTCTTGTAGGCGCGCGCAACCGGCGTATAGACCGTTTCGTCGAAACTATCGTTGAATCGGGTTACACCTCGGTTGTAGGACTCCCACGGGTCACGCGGATCACGGTATTCCGCCGGTGTCGATGCGCAGCCGGAAACCAGGAGGGCGATCAGCCAACAATATGCGACGATGATTCTATTCACGATTCTCGAAACCCTAGCCAAGGGGCAGGTTAGCCTAGCCGGTCGGCGCTTTCGCAGCCGGCGGCGTAGAGATAGGGAAGCATAATCCGGCAACCCGTACATCACAAGGCAGCTTGTACAAAAGTCGGGGATTCTGCTCAAAAAACGGGCACTACCCTGTATCCCTCCTGCTCCAGGAGACTCAGCACGCCCGTCGCACCCGGCAAGTGCAGTGCGCCGACGGCGACGAACGCCCCGCCGGACTCGAGGGACGGCCCCATCCGGCGCACCATGATCCGGTTTCGATCGTCGATCAGGCCCTGCATGATCTTGTGCGCCAGCGCCGGGTCGGCACTTCCCATGATCTCGCTGCTGATCCTGCTCAAGGCGCTCAGGTCTTCGCGCAAATAGGCCTCTAGCAGCTCTTCGTGCGCGGCGGCTAAGTGCTCGCGCTGCTCGAGCGTGTGCTCCAGGAGCGCGACCTGTTCCGCGACGCCTAGGTCATCGAATGCCGCGAGTTGCTCCTCCACCGTCTCCAACGCGAGCACTGGTTTCCCCTGGGCCAACGCCATTTGGTACAGCACCAGGTCCAGGAATTGGCCAGTTACCGGAGAAGGAACACTGAGCAGCGTGACGACGGCCCACGGTTTGTAGCTGCGAACGGCGGGTTCTGGAAGGCCTCTTTCCGCCAAGGCGCGAACGCTTCGCGCGTACAGCCGGGGACCGATGAGCGAACGCAATTCGGTGCCGCCAGGCAGTCGCAGCAAATCCATGGAGCGCCGCGCATTTTCCACGTCCATGACCGTCTCGGCGAGCAGCACGCGGGAGGCTTCGAATGCCTCCTGCACCGCAAGCGGCAACCGAGTCACGCGCGGATCCTCCGAGTGAATGGTCCCGAACACATAGCTTGGGTCTGCACCCTCCCTCTCCAAACGGAAAAGCAGTCCCTCTACCTGGTTTGCCGTCCCTGCGTCTGCGAGCAGCAGCAAAAACAGCCAGATAAGCGGTAAACAGAACCAGATCCCCTTTCGCCGCGAGCGCGGATACATGCCCTCTCCTTTCCAGGCGAGCCCTGTCAGACTGATGCCGGCTCTCATGGGATGCGGATGCATCAGGCGCCCGGAACAAGTTCCAACTATACCAAGGGCCCACCCGACCGATATAATTTTTTCTCGAGCCGCCGCGAGCGATCCGCCATCCATGACACAAGCGTCTTACAGCCCTGCCATTGCCAAGCGCTTTCGCGGATTTCTACCGGTGGTTGTCGACGTCGAAACCGGTGGCTTCGACGCTAAGACTGACGCCCTGCTAGAAATCGCCCTGGTCACGATTCGCATGGATCAACAGGGATTGTTGCACCCAGCGGAAACACACTTTCACCACGTTCTACCGTTTCCCGGAGCCAATCTGGAGCCCAAGGCGCTGGAGTTCAACAGTATCGATCCGTACCACCCTTTCCGCATGGCGGTAACCGAGCAGAAGGCGCTGCAGGACCTGTTCGGCGTCACTCGCAAGGCGGTCAAAGCGAGTGGATGCAACCGGGCCATCCTGGTGGGCCACAATGCCTTTTTCGATCTCGCATTCCTCAACGCCGCGGTCGATCGAACAGGCCTCAAACGAAACCCGTTCCACCCTTTCAGCACCATCGACACGGTGTCTCTATCCGCGCTGGCGTTCGGTCAGACCGTGCTCGCCCGCGCGGCGGACTGCGCGGGAATCCCCTGGGACTCGGCGCAGGCGCACTCTGCCATCTACGATACGGAGCGTACTGCGGAACTGTTTTGCACGATCGTCAACCGCTGGCAAGAGCTGTCTCCGGAACAGCCCTGGACATCGCCGTGACCCAGGGGGCACGCGATCGCGGGAGCAGGAAAGAAGGTAGGCAGGGGCCCCGGCAACGCCTGCCGAGGCGAGTGCTGGAAGCGCTGCGGGAAACGGACACCCGGATCGGGCGCGGTAGCAGGGTACGCAGGGCCGGCGTCGGCTTGCCTCGGACATCGCCTGCCGGTTCGGCTTGCGCCGCGGCCAGGGCTTGGTCGTTGGGCGGTAGCGGCTAAACTGCGCCGCCGAGTCCGCCTTGATCTGCGGCCCCTCGACCGTGCGGACTATTCTGCTTGCTGCCCCGGCCCCTTAGCCCCGGCCACCGCATCTTTTACCATCTTGTGCAGGTCGCCGGCAGCGTGCAGCTCCACGGTGATGTCGCAACCGCCCACCAGTTCACCGCTGATGTAGAGTTGCGGAAAGGTCGGCCAATTCGCGAACTTGGGGAGGTTCTCGAATATCTCAGGGTCTGCCAAGACATTGACGTAGGAGAACTCCTCACCGCAATCCATCAGAGCTGACGCCGCACGGGCCGAAAATCCACATTGCGGAAACTGCGGGGTCCCCTTCATGTAGAGCACGATGGGGTTGCTCTCCACCTGCTCTTTGATCCGATCCAAGACATCCATTGCTATACCTCGCGAAAAGTGTCGTCACCGCTGTTTCTTGGGGCGCGGAGCGGCGCTTTCAAGTCGGTCAACTAAAGGTATCGCCCCGCCACCGCGATCGTCGATACGAGCAACCCGAGGACCAGATTGGTGGCGATAATCCGCCGGATGAGTGCGAGCCGGGCGCCCGCGTCAGACCACGCCTCCCGCGCCACAGCCCGCTGCATGCGGGGGAAGGGTGCGAAATAAAGAAACACGAACAATCCGACCATCACCAGGCCGATGCCCTGCATCAGGTGCACATGCAGGCCGGTATGGCCGCCAAATACCACGATCAACATCCAGTACCCGCTGGCCAGGATCAGGCCCACCGCAAGCCAGACCCAGCGAAAAAAGCGTTCCAAGACCTTGCTCATCACCGGCAAACGCTGCGCCGGCGCGAACAATTCCTCGAGGCTCGGGCGTAGCGCCATGTGGGCAAAGAACATCCCTCCCACCCAGACGATCGTACCCAGCAGATGCAGGCTGATGGCAATGCCCATGATCGACCCCTTTCAGCGGATAACGGAATACAACGACCCGGGCGCGTTCAAAGCGGCGCCGCATCCAGGTTGCGCTGCAGCCAGAGTTCGAGCAGCGCCTGGTGCCAGAGCTTGCTCCCCCGTAGCCGGGTGTGGTGCAACTCGGGAGCCGCGAGCAACATGTCGATGTATCGCCGATCGTAGATCCCCCTCTCCCGAGCGGCGCGAGAGTCGAGAATGTCGCGCATGAAGTCCAGAAACTCCCCGCGCACGTACTTCAGGGCGGGCATCGGGAAATAGCCCTTGGGACGGTCGATCACCGAATCGGGCAACAACCCTCTGGCCATCGCCTTGAGGGGAAATTTCCCCCCCTCGCGCAGCTTCAAGTCAGGGGGGCATCTAGCGGCCAACTCGACCAGCTCGTGGTCGAGGAAGGGGACCCGCGCCTCCAGCCCCCAGGCCATGGTCATGTTGTCCACCCGCTTGACCGGGTCGTCGACGATCAGGGTGGTCACGTCCATGTGCAGTACGGAGTCCAAAAACGAGTCCGCCTGCGGCGCGCTGAGAAGGTCTGCGATCGTCTCCGACGTGTAGTCCGCCCCGCGATAAGGCGCGCAGACCATCTTCAGATACTCGTTGTGGTCGCGATCGAAATAGTGGCGCGCGAAACGTTGCACGGCGGTCCCTTCGCGATCGGACCTCATGCGCGCGTACCAGAAATAGCCGCCGAACACTTCATCCGCCCCTTGCCCGGATTGCACGACTTTGATCTCCCGGGAGACCTGTTCCGCAAGCAGAAAGAAGGCGACCGCATCCTGGCCGAACATGGGCTCCGCCATGGCATCCACCGCCTCGGGCAGACGACGCAGGACCTCAGAGTTCGCTATGTGTATCCTCCGGTGCTTCGTCCGGTAACGCTCGACCACCTGGTCGGAGTACACAAACTCGTTGCCGATTTCCTCCGGAGCATCCTCGAAACCGACGGAAAAGGTCCGCAGATCGCTGACCCCTGCCTCGGCGAGCAGCGCTACCAGCAGGCTCGAGTCCAGGCCGCCCGATAACAAGACGCCGACTGGGACATCGGCTATCGCATTTCGCTTGCGGACCGCCGAGCGGAGACTGTCGTGGATCGCGGACAACCACTCGCCCTCGCCTAGCTCAGGATCCGGCCTGGTTGCGGGAAAATCCCAGTAGCGCTTCGCCTGCAGACGGCCGTCGGCGCCGATACGCATCCAGTGGGCAGGGCCGAGTTTGCGCACGTCCTGCAGAATCGTACGCGGCGCCGGCACGACGCCGTGCAAGGTAAACTGGTGGTGCAGCGCTACCGGATCGATCGCACTCCCAATGCCGCCGGCAGCGACGAGCGCCTGGCTGTTGGAGGCGAACCGCAAGCGTGTGTCATCGCGCGTCAGATACAGCGGCTTGATGCCCAGGCGATCGCGGGCAAGAAACAGCTCATGGGCGGCGGCATCCCATATCGCGAAGGCGAACATGCCGTGCAGACGCTGCACGCAGTCCGGGCCCCAGGCCGCCCAGGCCTTTAGGATCACCTCCGAATCGCCGTCGGAGAAAAAATGATAACCCCGGCCGCGCAGCTCTTTCCGCAGTTCCCGGTAATTGTAGATGGCCCCGTTGAAAACCAGCGCCAGACTCAGCTCCTGGTCTACCAGAGGCTGGTTCGAATGTTCCGATAAATCGATGACCGAGAGACGCCGATGACCAAACCCGAGCGCCCCGTCGCTGTAGGCCCCGCCGTGGTCCGGCCCGCGGCGCTCGAGCCGGCCCATCATCCGCTGCACCGCGGAAAGATCCGCAGGCACCCCATCGAAACGCAACTCTCCGCAGATCCCGCACATCACAGGTCCTCGCTGCCGCGAACCGAAAGCCGGGGAGGTCCCGCCTGCGGTCTGCCCCAACCGCCTCCGCCCGGTGTTTCGATACGCAGCCGATCCCTCGGCCCGCATTGCAGTGCCACCTTCGGCGGCAATTCGCGACCGTTGAGTAGGTTGTGACCCGGTAACCCGGGATCGCCTCCCGCGGAACCCCAGGCCGCATGGCGCCGCCGCTCGGTGAGCAGCGAGATCCGTGCCGGCGCGAGAAACTCGAACTCTCGAATCAGTCCATCACCGCCCGGACGCCTGCCCACCCCCCCGGAGCCGCGCCGCAGGGAGTAGCGCCGTATGCGCAGCGGGAAACGGGATTCCAAGACCTCAATGGGCGTGTTCAGGGTGTTCGTCAGATGCGCCTGGACGCCGGAAAGCCCCCCACCCGAGGCCCCGGCTCCCATGCCACCGCCAATGGTTTCGTAATAATCCCAGCGCGCACCAGAGGCATCGGAGCCCATGGCCACATTGTTCATACTGCCGTAGCTTGCCGCCGGGATCCGCGCGGGCAGCGCCTGCTCCAGGGCCCCCATGACGACATCCACCACCCGCGTGCTGGTCTCGACGTTGCCGGCCGCCACGGCCGCCGGCCGCCGCGCATTCAGGAGACAACCGACCGGGGCATGAATGGTGATCGGGCGCAAACTGCCCGCGCATGCCGGGGTCTGCTCCGGCATCAAGCAGCGGAACACGTAGAACACCGCAGCCGCCGCAACCGACAAGGGGCAATTGGTGTTGCCGGGAACCTGATCCGCGGTGCCGCTGAAGTCCACCACGGCCCGTCCCTTACGGATGCTCAGGCAGACGCGGAT
>JAHEIA010000046.1:9808-11317 GCA_024639625.1 Chromatiales bacterium | reverse complement strand
ACCCTGGCGATCATGTCCAACACGTCGTTCGAGCCGTTGCCAAGGGTGATGGCAGCGGGATCGACGCCATGCCTGACCGCTAACGACTGGCGCAGGGCGAACCCGGATCCATCCGGGTAGCGCGCCAGCGAAGCGAGTACCTCACCCGCCGCTGCCAGCGCCAGTGGGCTGGGCCCCAGCGGATTCTCGTTCGAGGCCAGCTTGATCGAAGCCTCAATCCCGAGTTCCCTTTCGAGCTCCGCTATCGGTTTCCCCGGGACATAGGGCACCAGCCCGCCGATCGCCGGCGCCGCGAGATCAAGAAACCGGTTCGCCCCGCTGCCCGCCATCAGACACTCCTTACAGAACTGCCTTGGGGTAGGCCCCCAGGATCTTGCACATGGCGGCTACCCGGTGCAGATCCGCCAGCGCAGAAGCGACTGCCGGGTCGCTCTTGTGCCCCTCGATATCGACGAAGAAGACGTAGTCCCACATACCGCGGCGCGAGGGCCTGGATTCAATCCGGGTCATACTGATCGCATGCTGCGCCAGCGGGGTAAGCAACCGATACAGACCGCCGGCCTCGTTCTTGGTCGAGAACAGTAGGCTGGTCTTGTCGTCCCCGCTGGGCGGGGTCTCCTGATTGCCGACCACTAGGAAGCGTGTGGTATTGCCCGGTTCGTCTTCGATCTTGCTGGCCAGCAGATGCAGCCCGTAGATCTGCGCGGCGGTCTCTCCGGCAATCGCTGCGGCATGCGGAAGCGCCTGCACCAAGCGGGCCGCCTCCGCGTTGCTCCCCACCGCGATCTTCTCCGCGTGGCGCAGATGTCGATCGAGCCAGCCGCGACATTGAGCCAGCGACTGCTGGTGGGAATATACCGTACGCACCTCATCGAGCGCCTGACAACTGCCCATCAGATGGTGACTGATGCGCAGGGTCACCTCGCCACAGATGTGCAGAGGGGAGCTGAGAAACATGTCCAACGTATGGCTGATCACGCCCTCGGTGGAGTTCTCGACCGGGACTACGCCATAGTGGCAGCTTGCGGCCTCCACTTCGCGAAACACATCCGGAATGGAGCTGAAGGGGACGGTCTCTACCGACGCTCCGAAATGCTTGAGCGCCGCCGCTTGGGTGAAGGTGCCTTCGGGCCCGAGAAAGGCCACCCGTATCACCTGCTCGAGGGCCAGGCAGGCCGACATGATCTCGCGGAAAAGGCGTGCGACTGCCTCGTCATCGAGCGGCCCGCGATTGCGTTCCTTGACCCGGCGCAGTACCTCGGCTTCCCGCTCCGGTCGATAAAAGTGTGTGTTGGGCTCCTGCTCCAGCTTGATCGTCGCGATCTCCTGGGCAGCGGCGGCCCGCGCATTGATCCGATCCTGGATCTCCTCGTCCAGGCGATCAATGCGCTCACGGATGCGGGCGAGCTGATCCGCGGCGCTCATGAGACGCTCACCTTCCGCTCCCCTACTGTTCCTTGGTGCAACCAAGGCAACGCACGCAGAGCACGCCTTCGATGTCGGAGATCT
>JAHEIA010000046.1:0-9798 GCA_024639625.1 Chromatiales bacterium | reverse complement strand
GGCTCGATCAAGGTCAATCAAGGTGCAGGCGACACCGCCTCTGGATTTGTTCAAAAGATCTACGATATTCAGGTTCGCCTCACCGAGATCGGTCGAAATCTGCGCCACCATATTGGGCACATTCGAGTTGACGATGGCGATTCGATAGCCACCGTTGCGCGGCAGATTGATCTCCGGGAAGTTGACGGCATTATGAATATTCCCGTTTTCCAGGTAATCCCGAACCTGATCCGCCACCATGATCGCGCAGTTGTCCTCCGCCTCCTTGGTCGAAGCCCCGATATGCGGCAGAGCCACCACCCGCGCGTGGTTCTTGAGACGGGTGTTGGGAAAGTCGCAGACGTATGCATAAAGTTGTCCCGCATCCAAAGCATCGCCGACCGCCTCGTCATCGACGATTCCATTGCGTGCAAAGTTTAGAATCACCGCCCCCTTCCGCATCAGCTTGAGGCGGGTGGCGTTTATCATGTGGCGGGTATCGTCGGTCAGCGGGACATGGAAGGAGACGAAATCGACGCGGGCCAACAGATCGTCGACGCTGAGCGCCTGCTGCACGTCGGCAGACAACTGCCAGGCCCGTTGCACCGTGATGGTCGGGTCGTATCCGATCACGTTCATGCCCAGGGCGCGCGCCGCATTCGCCACCTGGACACCGATGGCGCCAAGCCCGATCACGCCGAGGGTGCGTCCGGGAAGCTCGAAACCGACGAATTGCTTCTTGCCTTTTTCTACGTTCTCACGCACCGCCTGGTCGTCGCCCGCCAACCCGCTGGCGAACGACCAGCCCTGTATGATGTTTCTTGCGGCGATGAGCATGCCGGCAACCACCAGTTCCTTGACCGCATTTGCGTTCGCTCCGGGGGCGTTGAACACCGCAACGCCGCGCTCGCTCATGCTGTCGACCGGGATGTTGTTGACTCCCGCTCCGGCTCGCCCGATGGCCTTCACCGAGGGAGGAATCTCCATCGAGTGCATATTGAAGGAGCGAACCAGTACGGCGTCAGGATGCGCGATCTCGGACGCGACCTCGTACATATCGCGTGGAAGACGGTCCAATCCAGCCAGAGAAATATTATTTAAAGTCAGTATCTTATACATAATTCATCGAATCTATATCAAGTTTTTTCGAGCCCCACCCAAAGCACGCCAGCCGGCGCCTCGCCGGAGCGGTGTTCCCGGCTGAGCCGAGACATCCGGCGCAGGCCCTGCCGCACGGGCTTCAAGCGTAGCGCTTTTCGAAACCCAGCATGAAGCCGATCAAGGCCTTTACGCCCTCCTCGGGCATCGCGTTATAGATGCTCGCGCGCATGCCGCCGACCGAACGGTGGCCCTTCAGCGTCACCAGTTGCATGGCATCCGCTTCCGCGAGAAAGGTCTTGTCGAGTCCGGGGTTTGCCAGTGTGAACGGCACGTTCATCCAGGATCGGCAGCTGTGATCGACCGGGTTGGCGTAAAACACCGACTGATCGATCGCCGCGTACAGCATCTCCGCCTTGCGCTTGTTGCGCTCCGCAGCCGCCTCCAAACCACCGTTGCGCTTCAGCCACTGAAACACCAGGCCGGCGAGATACCAACTGTAGGTGGGCGGGGTATTGTACATCGAGCCGCTCTCGGCATGGGTTCGGTAGTCCAACATAGCCGGTGTTCCGGGAGCCGCTCCGCCGATCAGGTCTTCGCGCACGATCACCACCGTCAGCCCGGCAGGTCCGATGTTCTTCTGCGCACCGGCGTAGATAACGCCGAATTTGGAGACATCGATCGGGCGCGAAAGGATCGTCGAGGACATATCCGCGACCAAAGGAACGTCCCCCACATCGGGGATGGAAGGAAACTCGACGCCACCGATGGTCTCGTTCGGCGTGTAGTGCACATAAGCGGCGTCGGGATTCAACTGCCACTCGCTCTGCAGTGGCACGCTGGTGAATTTATCCGCCTCCGAGGAAGCCACCAGGTCCACTTCACAGAATTTCTTCGCCTCGGCAATCGCCTTTTTCGACCAGGAACCGGTATTGAAATAGTCTGCGTTGGACTTGCCGCCAAGCAGATTCAGGGGAACCATCGCGAACTGGATGCTGGCGCCGCCCTGCAGAAACAGTACCTTGTATTCTGCCGGGATCTTCATCAACTCCCGCAGGTCCGCTTCCGCCTGCTCGGCGATCGACATGAACTGCTTGCCGCGATGGCTCATTTCCATCACCGACATCCCGCTGCCATGCCAGTCGAGCATCTCCTCCCGCGCTTGTTCCAACACCTCGGCCGGCAACATAGCGGGACCCGCGCTAAAATTAAAAGCTCGCGACATCGTATCTCTCCAACGTAAAGAATCTATTTGCTTTTTTGTTCTGCTTCGGCTTCGTCCGGGGCCGAGTCCGCCTCCAGGCTCGCGATGCGCTCGACCCCGATCAGCTTCTCGCCCTTCTTCAACCGGATCATTCCGACCCCTTGTGTGTTGCGCCCCATCACCGAGATTCCTTCGACCGGGGTGCGCACCAGGGTTCCGCCGTCCGTGATCAGCATGACCTCATCGGTCGCATCAACCAAGGCTGCACCCACTACGGCGCCGTTGCGCGGCGTGGTCTTGATCGAGATAACCCCCTTGGTCGCCCGCCCCTTGACCGGGTATTCCTCCACCGGCGTGCGCTTACCGAATCCATTCTCCGTCAGCGTGAGCACCGTTCCGGGAGCCGCGATCATCACCGAGATGACCCGCTCACTCTCCTGCAAGCGAATGCCGCGCACGCCGCAGGCGCCGCGCCCCATCGGGCGGACACTCGTTTCGTGGAAGCGAACGGCCCGCCCGTCAGAGCTGAACAGCATGATGTCCTGGGTTCCGTCCGTGACGGCGACACCCACCAGATGGTCATTCTCGCGCAGGTCCACTGCGATGATCCCGCTTGAGCGCGGGCGTGAGAACCCACCCAGACTCGTCTTCTTGACCGTGCCGCTGCTCGTAGCCATGAGCACGTAGACGTCGTCGCGGAACTCACGCACCGGCAACACGGCGTTGATCCGCTCCCCTTCCTCCAAGGGCAGGAGATTCACGATTGGCTTGCCGCGGGCGGCGCGGCCTGCTTGCGGCAGCTCGTACACCTTGAGCCAGTACGCCTTACCGCGACTCGAGAAGCACAAGATGGTGTCGTGGGTACTCGCGACGAACATCTTGTCGATAAAGTCCTCGTCCTTTGCCACGGCCGCCGTCTTGCCCATGCCGCCCCGCTTCTGGGCCTGGTAATGGGTAACCGGCTGCGCCTTTGCGTACCCGGCATGGGACAGGGTGACTACCACATCTTCCTCGGTGATGAGGTCTTCCAGGGTGAGGTCGAGATGATCTTCGAGGATCTCGGTGCGGCGCTTGTCTCCGTACTGGTCGCGCACCTGCAGCAATTCGTCACGGATCACCTGCATCAGCCGATCCGGACTGGATAGAATATCAAGTAAATCAGCAATTTTACTCAGTAACTCTTCGAATTCCTTTATTATTTTATCTTGTTCAAGACCCGTCAGCCGATGCAGGCGCAGGTCCAGAATGGCCTGGGCCTGGGTCTCCGTAAGGCGATACCCCAGCTCGCTCAAACCGAATTCCGCAGCCAGACCCTCCGGCCGAGTCGCCTCGGCGCCCGCACGCTCGAGCATCGCACGCACGGCGCCCGACTCCCAGTGGCGCGCGAGCAGGGCGGCCTTGGCCTCCGCCGGGTTCGCGGCGGCCTTGATCAGGGCGATGACCTCGTCGATGTTTGCCAAGGCAACCGCCAGGCCCTCGAGCACATGGGCGCGATCCCGCGCCTTGCGCAGTTCGTAGACGGTGCGCCGAGTCACCACCTCGCGCCGATGGCGGATAAAATATTCCAGCAACTGCTTCAGGTTCAGCAATCTTGGCTGGCCATCCACCAAGCCGACCATGTTGATGCCGAACACGCTCTGCATCTGGGTGTGTTGATACAGGTTGTTCAACACGACCTCGGGGACTTCGCCGCGGCGCAGCTCGATCACCACACGCATCCCGTCCTTGTCCGACTCGTCGCGCAGCTCGCTGATACCCTCCACGCGGCGCTCCTTCACCAACTCCGCGATGCGCTCCAAAAGCCGCGCCTTGTTCACCTGGTAGGGGAGTTCGGTGACTATGATCGCCTGGCGATGGGTCACCTCGTGGGTTTCGATCTCGGAACGCGCCCGAACGTGGATGCGGCCGCGACCGGTCCGATAGGCCTCGCGGATGCCGCTGGCACCGTTGATTATTGCCGCCGTAGGAAAGTCCGGCCCAGGCAGATGCTGCATCAGGCCCTCGGTAGTGATTCCCGGATCGTCGATTACCGCAACACAGGCGTCGACCGTCTCGCACAGATTGTGCGGAGGGATATTAGTCGCCATGCCGACCGCGATCCCCGCCGAGCCGTTGATCAGCAGATTCGGGATTCGCGCCGGGAGGACCACCGGCTCCTTCTCCGACTCGTCGTAGTTGGGCGCGAAATCCACGGTCTCTTTGTCGAGATCGTCGAGCAGGGTGTGCGCGATCTTCGCCATGCGCACTTCGGTATACCGCATGGCCGCAGGTGCATCACCGTCCACCGAGCCGAAATTGCCCTGGCCGTCAACCAGCATGTAACGCATGGAAAAAGGCTGCGCCATGCGCACGATGGTGTCGTACACCGCGGTATCGCCATGGGGATGGTATTTACCGATCACGTCGCCTACCACGCGGGCGGACTTTTTGTAGGCCTTGTTCCAGTCGTTGCCCAACTCGCTCATGGCGTAGAGGACACGGCGATGTACCGGCTTCAATCCATCGCGAACGTCGGGCAGGGCGCGCCCCACGATAACGCTCATGGCGTATTCGAGGTACGAGTGCTGCATCTCGTCCTCAAGATTTACCGGCAATACTTCTTTCGCGAATTCGGTCATTGGGTGCACACAACGGGACGTCTACGCGCAACACTTGCGTCGAGGCGAGGCCGCTCAGAGGTAGGCGGGCAAACTGAAATGGTACCACAAACAGGTACCCGCATGCCTGAGGAAAAAGAGCTTAGAATGGTTTTCAGCGCGTCTCAGGCGATTTCAGCATCAATTTCGCGATCTTTTCTTTGTTTGGCGATGCGATTACGCCCCGTTCAGTGACGATCGCATCGACGAGCGCCGCGGGCGTCACGTCAAATACCGGGTTCCAGGCCTCGGTGCCGGGAGCAGCGATCCGGGTGCCGCCGCAGGAAAGCAATTCGTCCGCTGCCCGGGTCTCGATAGGAATCTCGTCCCCGCTCGCCGCACTGAGGTCCAGCGTCGAGGTCGGCGCGGCCACCATGAAACCCACTCCGTGATGGCGCGCCGCGACCGCCAGGCCATAGGTTCCGATCTTGTTGGCGACATCGCCGTTGGCCGCAATCCGATCGGCTCCAACAACCACCCACCCGATGTCCCCCTGGCGCATGCGGCTCGCTGCGGCGCCGTCCGCCAGGAGTGTCACGGGAATCCGGTCCCAGTTCAGCTCCCAGGCGGTCAAGCGGGCCCCCTGCAGCCAGGGTCGGGTTTCATCCGCGAAGACCCGCCGCACCTTGCCCGCGACGTGAGCGCTGCGGATCACCCCCAACGCGGTACCGTAGCCTCCGGTAGCCAGGGCGCCCGCATTGCAATGGGTGATGACGTTCGTCGCGCCCTCGATCAAACCCGCCCCGAGGTTTCCGATGCGCAGGTTTGCAGCGACATCCTCCGCATGGATAGCCCGCGCCTCCGCCAGTAAGGCGGGCTCGGGGTCGGCGCTGGCATCGATGACGGCAATCCGCCGGCCCATACGCTCGATGGCCCAGGCAAGGTTTACCGCTGTCGGCCGAGCCTGGGCGAGCAGGTCGCGGTCCCGCTGCAGCGGCAACCGCCAGTCCGCGGGCGACGCGCGAAACCGCTGCCGCGCCGCCAGCACGATTCCGTAGGCGGCGGTGATGCCGATAGCGGGCGCGCCGCGCACCACCATTGCGTGGATCGCCGCCCCAACTTCGGCCGCTGAACGCAAGGCAAGGTACTCTTCACGCCGCGGCAGCAGTCGTTGATCGAGCAGATACAGGCATCCGTCACGCCAGACAATGGCGTTGTCCGGCGCGGGCTGCAATTGGCTGAGGTCTTCCATCGTACGGCGTCCCGTGGCACATTTGCCGCTATTTAGCCGGTCTTTCGCAACCGAATACAAGGGGCCACCGCAGCTTGAAGGTCGATTCGCTCATCCATTCCGGCTGGATCATCCCTGTCGATGCGGAGTCTCGCGTGCTGCGCAAACACAGCCTGGCGATTCTCGGCGGCCGCATCACCGAGTTGCTGCCGACCGATCAGGCACGCGCCAAATACCGCGCCGATGACGAGATCGACCTCCCGGGCCATGCTCTGATTCCCGGCCTGATCAACACCCACACCCACGCGGCGATGTCGCTCCTGCGCGGAATCGCGGACGACCTGCCGTTGATGATCTGGCTGCACGAGCACATCTGGCCCGCGGAGCGCCGCTGGGTGAATGAGGAATTCGTTCGCGACGGCTCGCAGCTCGCAATCGCCGAGATGCTGCGCAGCGGGACTACCTGTTTCAATGACATGTATTTCTTTCCCGATGTCACGGCCCGGGTCGCGGCGGCCGCGGGTATCCGCGCCACCGTAGGTCTCATCGTGGTGGACTTCCCGACGATCTGGGCAGCCAGCTCGGAAGAATATCTACATCGCGGGATCGCGGTGCACGACCAATGGCGCAACCACCACTTGGTACGCACCGCCTTTGCACCGCATGCACCCTACTCCGTATCCGATCAACCCCTGGAGCGGATCCGGGTGATGGCGGACGAACTCGAAATTCCAATCCATATGCATGTTCACGAGACCCGCGACGAGATCCGCCAGAGTCTGCGCGATCATGGCAAACGGCCGCTGCAGCGCCTGCAGGAGCTGGGTCTGCTCTCGCCCTCCTTGATCGGGGTGCACATGACTCAACTCGAGGACGAGGAGCTGGAGAGCTACGCCGCAAGCGGCGGACAGGTCGTGCATGTTCCGGAGTCGAACCTGAAGCTGGCGAACGGCTATTGCCCGGTCAAAAGGCTGCTCGAAGCCGGGGTCAACGTGGCCCTCGGCACCGACGGTGCAGCCAGCAACAACGATCTCGACATGTTCGGCGAGATGCGTACCACCGCCTTGCTCGCCAAAGGCATGAACCGCGACCCTGCGGCACTCCCAGCGCCGCAGGTGCTGCGTATGGCGACCATTCACGGCGCGCGCGCGCTGGGCATCGGCGACGAGACCGGTTCCCTCGAGGTAGGCAAGTCCGCGGACGTCACGGCGGTCGATCTCGCGGCAATCGAAACCCAGCCGGTATACAACCCGGTGTCCCAACTGGTTTATGCCGCCGGCCGGCATCAGGTTACCGACGTCTGGATCGCGGGCCGCAGGGTGCTCAGCAAACGGGAGCTGACCACCCTAGACCCGGAGGAAATCCTCTCCCGAGCGGCGGATTGGCAACACAAGATCCACCAGGCTTGATCTTTCCCCGGCCAGCGCAAGCCGAGCGGGTTATAATTCAGCAGTTACTCCATCAGTCAGGGCCGTCATGAGCGATCACTCCGTCAATGTGGATCACGCCGAGATCAGCAAATTCGAGGAACTAGCGTCACGCTGGTGGGATCCGAACAGCGAATTCAAACCACTGCACCAGATCAACCCGCTGCGCCTGGAATACATTCAGCGTTTGGCCTCCCTGGAGGACAAAAAGCTGCTGGACGTCGGCTGCGGGGGCGGCATCCTGTCCGAGGGCATGGCGCGCGCCGGCGCGCGGGTTACCGGCATCGACATGGGTGAGGCGCCGTTGCAGGTGGCCCGTCTGCATCTGCTCGAATCCGGGCTCGAGATCAATTACGAGCGCATCCCGGTGGAACGCCTGGCGGACGAGTTCCCTGCTTCTTTCGATATCATCACCTGCATGGAGATGCTCGAACACGTGCCGGACCCAGGCTCTGTCGTGCGTTCCTGTGCGCGCCTGCTGCGTCCGGGGGGCACCGCGTTCTTTTCCACCATCAACCGCAATCCCAAGTCCTACCTGTTCGCCATCATCGGCGCCGAATACATCCTGCGCCTATTGCCCAGGGGGACCCATGATTTCGCGAAGTTCATCCGGCCTTCCGAGCTAGGCTCCTGGGTCGAGCAATCCGGCATGACCCTGCGCGAGATCACCGGCATGGTCTATAACCCGCTGACCGGGGTCTACCGTCTCGACCGGGACGTGGACGTCAATTACCTGGTAGCCTGCAACATCGAAGACTGAACGCCTTCCACGGGCCGCTGGTAAGGCATCGACACCCGCGCCGCGCTGGAAACGCGACCCGGTGCACTGTCGTCCTGAACCTGCCCGTGCCGAGCCCGCAAACTCGCTGTTGCAAGTAAACCCCTGTTTGCATGCGCCCCCGGGCCCAGTAATGAACGAATACACCGGCTTCCCGAATCCATCGATCCCCGTCGGTTCCGTTTTCTACTACAGCATTCGCTTTTCCCCAGCGAGTCACCGCCCCGTCCTCGCCCAGTTGTACGCCTGGCGCCAGGTGATGATCGACCTGCGCGACCGCAGCTCGGACCCGGGCGTCGCTCAGCGCAAGCTGGATTGGTGGCAGAAAGACCTTGCCGATGCCCTCTCGGGGCGCGGCCGGCACCCCTTGACCCAGGCGCTGGCGCGATCCATCCGTGACCGCGGCCTCCCGCTGCAACCGCTACAGGAACTGTACGCCGCCGTGGCGGCCGAGCTGCGGCAGGTGCCTTGTCCCTCCGCAGGCGAACTGATGGAATCCGCCGTAAAGCATACCGGGGGCCTCGCCGCGCTGGGCTACCGCGCCTGCGGCGGGAAGCAACCGGAGTGGCTCGAGGTCGCGCGACGCCTCGGCGGCTACGTGCGCCTCACGGAGCTGATCCAGAACCTGGGACAAGATCTGCGCCGCGGGGGCAACCCGCTGCCGGAAGATCTGCTGCGGGATCACGGGCTTACCCAGCGGCTTCCGCGCGATCCTGCAGAGGCCGCCCGCTGGCAGCCCGTCTTGGCGGAACTTTCCGCGACCTGCGAAGCTCTTTATCAGACGGCGCAACAAGCGGTTGAGGGCAAACCAGACCCGGCGCTGCGGCCTCTGCTGCGCTGGGCGGCGATCAGCCGCGCTACGCTGCGCGAGATCGCGGATTCCGGATTCGACCTCTTCGAACAGCGCATCTCCTTGCCCGCGCTGCGCATGCTGTGGATTGCCTGGCGCCGCTGATCGATGCGGAAACGAGACCCAGTCTTCCGGACCGCCGCCCCGCCGATGGTAGAATACGGCTCACCAGAATCAGTAGAAGGGAACTCGGGATGCACGACTACGCCGCCCCGCCCGATTTGTTACGCGAGCGCATCATCATGGTTACCGGCGCGGGAGACGGCATTGGACGCGTCGCCGCGCAGAGTTTCGCAGCACACGGAGCGACCGTAGTTCTGCTCGGGCGAACCCGCGCCAAACTGGAACAAACCTATGACGCGATCGAGGATGCGGGCCATCCACAGCCGGCGATCTTGCCGCTGAACCTGGAAGCCGCGGGCGTGCGGGATTTCGCCGGCGTGGCGGCCACCCTGGAGCGGGAGTTCGGCCGCCTGGACGGCCTGTTGCACAATGCCGCCGAGCTGGCCTTCCTTAGCCGCATCGACGACTACGATTTCGAGGTCTGGGAGAAGGTGCTGAGGGTCAACCTCACCGCGCCCTTTCTCCTTACCCAGGCCTGCCTTCCGTTGCTGCGCCGGGCCGCAGACGCCTCGATCCTGTTCACCTCCGACCG
>JAHEIA010000411.1 GCA_024639625.1 Chromatiales bacterium | reverse complement strand
CGCTGCAAATGGTATTGGTGTCATTGCGTAGCGTGCCATAGCCCGCGGGCTCGAAGCGCACGCCGTCGAACTCGATGTCCACCTGCCCCGCATCGCAAACCCATCCCGAGAGCACCGCGATCCCGCTCTGGTGGGAAGCCAGCTGCGGGTTCTCGAGGAAACCCGCAGAAAGGGGAGGACAAGAGGTCCCGGCGAAGGGCATGGCGTCCGGGGTGACCCGCACTCCGGTCGTGTAGATCTGGTTCGCCTGGAAGAATGCCAGTATGGGGTCTTCCTCATAGACCACTTCGACCGTGTAGGCGGTGAAACCCTGTGCCGGTTGGGGCACGGAGCCGATGTACAGGCCTCCGCCGAGATCGGACAGTTCGCTCTTGGTCCACGCCGGGCCGAGGGTTTCCAGGCGAAAGTCCCGCGCGTCCGGATTCGTCGCCTGCCAGAGATAGACGTGGAGCGGCTCCGGTTCGACAGTCTGCACCCGGATCGAGCCGTCCGCCTCGAAGCTCCAGTCGAACTGTGGGCCCGGGTCCCCGTTCTTGACGTCCTGCGCCCAGAAGAGCGCGGTCGCGATCAGGTCGACTGGATTGTCGCCCTGCTTGTGGTCGGTGTTCAGGGTGTAGCGAAGCTTCTTCGGTCCGGGCAGGTCGTCGTAGTAGAAGCGGGAAGAGTCCGGCACGAAGAACTGGTCGCCGGAGGAATTGATGATCAGCTTCGGCATCGTATAGCGATCCCGGTAGAAATAGGGATCGATGATCTGCAACAGGTCCTGCCCGCGCTTGGAGTGCATGCGGCAGGGCAGATCGAATTCCACGTAATCGTCGATGGCGGGGGCATAGAAGCCGTAAGCCTCCCAGTGGTGCACGAACTGGCTCTCCAGATCGAGCAGGTCGATCGATACCGGGGCGATGCCACGGATCCGCGGGTCGACGGCCGCGGCGAGCCAGGTGGTCCAACCCCGTTTCGACCCGCCGAGAACCATGAAGTCGTCGATGGACAGGCTTTGGGTCGCAAGGAAATCCTGGATGGTATCCATCGCCCGCACTGCCGCCTTGGTCATCGCCAGATGCACCGGCCACTCCGGGTCTGCCGTTTCCAGATACTTGTCCAGGCTGTAGGCCAGGATCTCGTCCTCGGTGCGCGCGTTGTGTATCTCGTCGGAGAAGAACAGGGGCTGGTTGGGAATCTGCCGCACCACCGCGACCACGTTCCCGGTGAGCAAAGCGAGGGTGGCCATGTACTGGTCGGTGTCGGTTGGCGGCGCCTTGCCGTTGGCACCGCCGTCGATCAACAGGAAGGCGGTGCCCTCACTCGACGAATCGAGCACCGTGGGCACCGTGATCATGAGGTCGTGCTCCCAGAGTGTGCGGTCTACCTCGTCGGCGCCGCGCCACTGCTGGGACACCATGTCGATGAAGTAGGTCCTGTAGCCGAGTGCACTGTCGGTGTGATAGTGCTGGTAGCTGTAATTCGCATCCGGCTTGGCGATGTAGCGATCCAGCTCGGTCTCCACAGCCCAGGCCTGCCCAAACGCCGTCTGGAACGCCCATCCCAGAATTGCCGCCGTCAGTAATTGTCGCATGCTTGCACTCCGTTGATGATCCCGCGCCCACGGCCCGACGCCTGTCGCGCCGATTCCGGGCACCAGAGGATGCCATTCTGCGGAATCCAGGTCGGTCGCCGATAATCAATCGGCGCCAACGGCAAATCCGCCAGCGCCAGCGCTCAGGGACCAGGGTCGCAGCTCAGTCTGCACCCGAGCACGACGCAAATCCATGGGTTGGGTCAAGTCGATCGCACAAAGCACGCCTCCGCGCGGCGCGGTGCGGTGGGCTCATATAAGCCAGGGAGCCCCCCGCACAGCGCCTCGCTACGGGATGAGGTCGCCGCTATCTGCGAGGATCGCCTCCACCCGGTAGCCCTGGTTACGATGCCAACGGAACGGGTCGATGGGGTCTGCGACCCGTTGATTGTGCAGCGCCACCACGTTGAACCAATCATCGAATACCGGAGACCCGGAAGACCCGTAATCGGTGTCGGTTAGGTACTGGATGGTGTCGTCGAGGACCGCCTTCACCTGGTTGTCGCGAAAGGCGATCTCCTGGAAGCGGCCCTGCGGGTGCTGGATCAGATTGACCCGGTGGTTCTCCCTCACTCGGGCGCCGTGGCGCAGGTCGAGGAAACCCCAGGCCTCGGCGGGGGTAGCCCCCGCCTTGTGCTTGACCCGAACCAGGGAATAGTCGAGGTCGGGATTGGTCCGAAACAGGTCGTCGGGGTCGCATTCCCACTCGTCACGCTCGGCCAGGTCGCCATCGGCGAGCATCCGGTAGTTGAACTGAAGCTTCGCGGAACGAGCGTCGTCCGCGTCCTCGAACACGTGGTGATTGGTCAGGAACAGATCCGGGCCGACCAGAAAACCGGTGGCGGCTCCCGCCGCGAGTTTTACCCGTGCCACGCTGCGGGCCGCTTTCAAGGCGCTCTCAAGCCACCAGATCGCTTTGAAGTTCGGTTCCCCGAAGGTCGCCTCGGCGAGCATTCGGGTATCCGCACGCACCGTTTCGCCGCCGCGCCAGGCAAAGCCGTCGAAGCTGGCGCCGGAAACAACCCAATGTGCCTTCATGTTTGCGCTCTCCTTGTTGCGATCCCGTCCCTCAGGGCGCCGGTTCGGTGTAGGAAACCGTGAGCCCGTAGTTTCCGTCTTCATAGCCGTGCACCATGACGAAGGCGTTGGCGCTGGCCGGCGGCACGTCGAGGGAACAATTCTCCTCCGCACCGTAGAGGAAGGGGCGGCAATCGTAGTTGGCGCGCAGCGGCTCGGCGTCGAAGCGCACGTAGAGATCGGGGTCCCCGGGCTCCGCCCCACCCTGCATCGTGGCGTCGAACAGGCTGCCGGGAAGCACCCTGAAGGGCCCGTACTGCTTTTCCTCTCCAAGGCTGACGGATTGCCCGCTGAAGACCTCGCTTCGCGCGATCGGGCTGGCGTCGCCGCAGATCGCGGCATCCACACTGAAGCCGGGCGCCGGACCGTAGACACAGGCGGCGCCGTTCTGATCCTGGTAGGTCAGGGTCAGGGTCCAGTCGCCCAGTCCGTTGCATTGCGGGTAGTGCATCACCGACAGGGCATCGTAGTCGGTGACCGGCCGCCAGTCCTGATCCTCGAAACAGGCCCCCGAATCGGGCCGGGTGTGCTCATGGCGAAAACCCAGGGTATGGCCTAGCTCGTGGCGTAGAATGCCGACCAGCTGCAGGTTGTCATTGGGGTCGAGCTGGAACGCGCTCTCGTCGATCAGCACATTGCGAGAACCCCGCGGCTCGTTGGGGAAGAAGGCTCGGGCCAGGTAGCGGCGATTCACGTCGACCGGGCGCACGTCGAACGCCACATTGGCATTCTCGGCGGTGCAGCGATCGTCCTCGGCCGCGGCATGGATAAAGTCGACGTTCGCGACCGCTTCCCAAGCGGCCCCCGCGGCGTCCATGTCGGCCAGCACGCGAAAATAGCGCGCTCCGAAGTCGGTGCTTACACAATAGG
>JAHEIA010000045.1:9029-11372 GCA_024639625.1 Chromatiales bacterium | reverse complement strand
ATGGGAAAGTCGAAAGTTCCCAAGCTGTTGCTGTACACCAGTCCCCGCTGCCCCCAGTGCACCCAGGCCAAGGCTTACCTGCGCCGCCTGGGTGTCTCGTTCATCGAAAGGGACATTGCACGATCAACCCTGGCATACACCGAATTCCTTCGTCTCCATGGCCGCGGCACGCCGCTGGTCCGGGTCGCAGGGCAGAGTCTTCAAGGATTCCACCCTCGAAGAATGGCCGAATTGCTGCACCGAGTCGGGTTGCTCGCCGACCCATAAAGCTTCATTCTCTCCAGATCAGCGCCCCGCTACCGGCCTCCTTATTCCCGCCGCAATTCAGGCTACGACCCTCCTCCAGTAGGTGGCACGCCAGTAGTAGAGCACCGTGGTGTCCTCATACGGGTAGGTCTCCGCGTACTTGATCCCTCGTTCGGGTTCCTCGATATTGTCGACAGCAAGATCCACCAGCCGCCATCCGGCGTCGACCTCTTCCTCTTCGAGCGGCCTGCGGGTCAACCCAGTGTTGCGGCGTTCCGCCGCCCCGCAATCTCTATAGTTTAGCTGCCCGTCGCGCAGACTCACCTGGTTGCAGCTCCCTGGCATCAAAGGAAAACGCAACTGGGCCAAGTTGTCCTCCCACCCGCAGATCGGACAGATCTGGTGGTGACCGGGCGGCATATCGAATACCAGGTGGCCGCAACAAGGACATGGAAACCGGTCCGGAAGTCCGATCGGTCTCTTTCCCGTATTGGCGGGATATTCCATTCGCTTCGCTCCTGGAAAAGAATGGGGGCGCTGCAGCGCCCCCGTGTCTACCGCAAAACCCCAGGAAGGATCAATTCACTTTCGGGTCCAACTCGCCGCTGGAGTACCGCGCGGTCATCGCTTCGAGGCTAACGGGCCTGATCTTCGAAGCGTTGCCTGCTGTTCCAAAGGCCTCGTACCGAGCCTTGCAGATCCCCTTCATGGCCTTGGTGGCAGCCGTGAAGTATTTGCGCGGATCGAAGTTCTTCCGGTCCTCCGCCAGATGCTTGCGGATGGCTCCGGTCGACGCCATGCGCAGATCGGTGTCGATATTGACCTTACGCACCCCATGCTTGATGCCTTCGACAATCTCCTCTACCGGCACCCCGTAGGTCTCCCCCATGTCGCCGCCATATTGGTTGATGATGGCCAGCCAGTCCTGCGGGACGGAGGAAGAGCCATGCATCACCAGGTGGGTGCTAGGGATGCGCGCGTGAATCTCTTTCACACGCTCGATAGCCAGAATATCGCCGGTCGGCGGACGGGTGAACTTGTACGCCCCGTGGGAAGTGCCGATCGCGATAGCCAACGCGTCTACGCCGGTTTTCTTGACGAAATCAGCCGCCTCTTCCGGATCAGTCAGCAACTGACTGTGGTCGAGCACACCCTCCGCGCCGATACCGTCTTCTTCACCGGCCATGCCGGTTTCCAACGAACCGAGGCAGCCGAGTTCACCCTCGACGGAAACACCGCACGCATGAGACATCTCGACCGTACGCTTGGTCACGTCCACGTTGTATTCGTAGCTGGCAGGCGTCTTCCCGTCCTCGCCCAGAGAGCCGTCCATCATGACGGACGAGAAACCGAGCTGAATGGAACGCTGGCACACCGCAGGGGACGTACCATGATCCTGGTGCATGCAGACCGGGATGTGCGGCCACTCCTCGATGGCGGCAAGGATCAGGTGGCGCAGAAACGGCGCTCCTGCATATTTGCGAGCCCCGGCCGATGCTTGCACGATGACCGGAGAATCGGTCTCATCAGCGGCCTCCATAATCGCGCGCATTTGCTCCAGGTTGTTGACATTGTAGGCCGGTACCCCGTAGCCGTGTTCGGCAGCGTGATCCAGCATCTGACGCAGAGAAATCAGAGCCATCGTATAGCCTCCTCGCTATTGCTGTTTCGGTTGGTTCTGGATGATCCAATCGGCACGGTCCGATCAATCTTCCCGTGGCAATTCGTGTTCACCTACGCGCATGATTTTCATGATATTGGTTTGTCCTTCTACACCCGAGCGGTCGCCTTTGGTTATGATGACCAGATCTCCCTCACGCACCGCGCTACGGCGTAATAACTCGTCGATCACTTCCTGGTTTACCTGGCGGATATCGGTGCTTGCCACGTCAAAGCTCACCGGGTAGACACCGCGGAAAAGGGTTACTTTTCTACGCGTTGCGACGTGCCGCGTCAAGGCGTATATCGGGATCCCCGAGCTGATCCGCGACATCCACTTCGGGGTCGCTCCGGACTCGGTGAGCGCAGCGATCGCCGTGACGCCAAGATGATTGGCAGTATACATTCCGGCCATGGCGATCGCCTCGTCGACGCGGA
>JAHEIA010000045.1:0-9019 GCA_024639625.1 Chromatiales bacterium | reverse complement strand
ATTCAAGCGGTGATCGGAACGCCGCGCCAAAGACTGTTTTTCCGCCTCGACGCACACCCGCCCCATCGCCGCGACCGCTTTGTCCGGGTTTCTTCCGACCGATGTCTCGGCCGAGAGCATAACCGCATCGGTCCCATCGAGTACCGCGTTCGCAACGTCGAAGACCTCGGCACGCGTCGGCATCGGATGCTCGATCATGGACTGCATCATCTGCGTCGCTGTTATGACCACGCAGTTCAGTTCGCGGGCCTGACGGACGAGTTGCTTTTGCACCGCCGGCAGCTCCGCATCGCCAATCTCCACCCCTAAGTCGCCGCGCGCAATCATGATCGCATCCGAGGCCTCGATGATCTCTTCGATCGCGCTCAACGCCTCCGCTCGTTCGATCTTGGCCACGAGTCCGCCCGTCCCGCCCTCCGCGCGCAGTAGGGTCCGCGCCTCATGCACATCTTCGGCGCTGCGCACGAAAGATACCGCGAGGTAATCAGCCTGAATGGCAGCGGCAAAGGCGATGTCGCTCCTGTCCTTTTCGGTCAGCGCAGGTGCGGACAGGCCGCCCCCCTGGCGGTTGATTCCTTTGTTGTTCGACAGCTTTCCGCCGATGACGACCTTGCAGCGTACTCGGGTTCCTTCTATCTCGTTCACCCGCAGCGCAATGGCCCCATCGTCCAGCAACAGGGTGTCTCCACGGCTAACATCCTTAACCAGATCTGGGTAGGTCAGTCCCACGCGACCTTCGTCGCCCTCACCCAGGGGACAAGCGGCGTCGAGCACGAACTCCGCATCATCTTGCAAATCGATCGCTCCGGACTTGAAACGACCAATGCGGATTTTCGGGCCCTGCAGATCCACCAGCAAGCCGACTTGCCGGCCAATGGCGCGGGCTCTATTGCGCAACGCCTCTGCCCGTTTGCGATGTTGCTCGTGGCTGTCGTGCGAAAGGTTGAGTCTCGCCACGTCGACGCGCGCATGAATCACGTTGTCCAACATTTCGGGGGCATCTGTCGCCGGCCCGAGTGTGGCAACGATCTTGGTTCGTCTCGGCATAGAGTACCTACGTTCGCAATAGGACCACGCGCGTCGACCCAGGGATCCGTGCGCTGACTCTCCGCTAGCCTTTGGCGGCTCGCTGTTCCAGCATCTCCACGGCGGGAAGCGTCTTGCCCTCAAGAAACTCGAGGAACGCCCCCCCGGCGGTGGAAATGTAGGAAACCTTGTCGTAGATGTCATATTTCTGGATGGCGGCAATCGTGTCTCCCCCACCCGCCAGGGTAAAAGCGTCGGTTTCGGCGATCGCCATGGAGACCGTCTTGGTGCCTTCGCCAAACTGGTCGAACTCGAATACGCCCACCGGTCCGTTCCATACCACCGTACCGGCTTTTCTGATGACCTCGGCGAGAACCTCGGCACTCTCGGGACCGATGTCGAAAATCATTTCATCATCCGCTACATCGGCCACACCCTTGTGCACAGCGGGTTCGTTTTCGTCGAAATTCTTGCCGACCACCACGTCGGTTGCGATCGGGATGGTGGCGTTGCGGGCCTGCATCTTCTGCATCAGGGACTGAGCAGTGGGGACCAGGTCGGCCTCACACAAAGACTTACCCACATTATGGCCGGCGGCCTTGATAAAGGTATTAGCGATTCCGCCACCCACTACCAGCTGGTCCACCTTCTCAGACAGCGCCTCCAACACAGTGAGCTTGGTCGAAACCTTGGAGCCGCCGACGATGGCGACCATCGGTCTCGCCGGCTTGGCCAGTGCCTTGTCCAGGGCGTCCAGTTCCTCGGCCAACAGCAGTCCGGCACAAGCGACGGGCGCGAACTTTCCGACGCCATGGGTGGAGGCTTGCGCCCGATGCGCAGTGCCGAACGCATCCATCACGAATACGTCGCACAATGCGGCATATTTCCTCGCCAACGTCTCGTCGTCCTTCTTTTCGCCCGCATTGAAACGCACGTTCTCTAGCAGCACCACCCCGCCCGCAGCAACCGCCGGGGCACTGTCCAAATAGTCCTTTACCAGAGGCACAGTGCGGCCAAGCTTCGCCGACATATCATCGGCGATCGGTTGCATCGAGTTTTCTTCATCGACCACGCCCTCCTCCGGGCGACCGCGGTGAGAAAAGACCATGACCTTTGCGCCAGCCCGCATGCAGTACTCAATGGTGGGCATGGAGGCCGTAATACGGGCGTCGGAGGTAACCTTGCCGTCCTTGACAGGGACGTTCAAGTCGGCTCGGATCAGGACGCGCTTGCCGGAGAGATCGAGATCGGTCAATTTGATAAAGGACATACGGGAATCTCCTGATATTTGCTCCGAAAGAATTCAGGTGCAAGGTGGGCCTTGCCTGAAGCCTCGCGGGCGTGGTGTTTGGCCGCTAGGGGCCCTCTCTGTGCCGAGATCGGTGACCGACAAAGCCGGCCACCGATCGGATCTACTAGCGTCAAGCCAATAACCGCTTACGCTACGTGTTCAACCATGCGCAGCATGTTACAGGTGTAGCCATACTCGTTGTCATACCAGGAGACCACCTTGATGAAAGTCGGGTCCAGGGCGATCCCGGCGCCAGAGTCGAAAATAGACGGAGTGCCCCGGCCGCGGAAGTCGGTGGAAACCACCTTTTCATCGGTGTACGCCAGAACACCGGCAAGATCTCCAGACTCGGAGGCGGCCTTCATGGCGGCGCAGATTTCGTCGTAGCTGGCCGCACTGTTCAGCTCAACAGTCAAGTCGACCACGGAGACGTCGGAGGTCGGCACGCGGAAGGCCATGCCGGTCAGCTTGCCGTTGAGCTCAGGCAAGACCTTGCCCACCGCTTTCGCCGCACCTGTGGAGGACGGAATGATGTTCTCCAGGATACCGCGGCCGCCGCGCCAATCCTTCATGGAGGGGCCGTCCACAGTCTTCTGGGTCGCGGTGGCGGCGTGTACAGTGGTCATCAGCCCCCGTTTGATGCCCCACTTGTCGTGCAACACTTTGGCCACCGGGGCCAGGCAATTTGTGGTGCAGGAAGCCGCCGAAATGATAGCCTGGCCAGCATAGGTATTATGGTTTACGCCGTAGACGAACATCGGCGTAGCGTCCTTGGAGGGTGCGCTCTGCACGACCTTCTTGGCACCCGCTTGGATGTGCTTCTGGCAGGTCTCTTCGGTGAGGAAGAAGCCCGTGCACTCGATAATCAAGTCTGCGCCAATCTGGTCCCACTTCAAGTTGGCCGGATCACGCTCAGCGGTGAGGCGGATGCTCTTGCCATTGACGACCATTGTGTTGCCGTCGACCGCAATATCTCCATTGAAGTTTCCGTGAACCGAATCATACTTCAGCATGTAGGCGAGATATTCGGGGTCTAGCAAGTCGTTGATACCGACGACCTCGATACCGGGAAAATCTTTTGCGATAGCACGGAAGGCCATACGTCCGATGCGCCCAAACCCATTGATACCTACTTTGATAGCCATGGTGTAATCCTCCTGACAGTTCGGATTGGATGATTCAGAGAGAGCGGGCGCCGCTGGACGCCCGCACTGGGTATCCGTCTAGACCACTGACTCCACCGCATCGACGACGGCTTCGCTAGTGACATTGAAATGCTTGTACACGTCGCCTGCGGGCGCTGACTCACCGAAGGTATCGACTCCAATGACCTTGCCGTTAAGCCCGACGTACTTCATCCAGAAACCGGTCACGCCGGCTTCCACCGCTACGCGAGCGGTGCAACTAGCGGGCAGGACGCTTTCCCGGTAAGCCGCTTCCTGGGCGTCGAAGGTATCAGTGGACGGCATCGACACCACCCGCACCTTGCTGCCCTTCGCGATGAGTTCCTCGTAGGCTTGGATGGCAAGCTCCACCTCCGAACCGGTCGCGATGATGATCGCCTCCGGGGCACCCTCACAGTCGCGCAGCACATAACCGCCGCGTTCGATATCGGCTAACTGTTGTTGCGTTCGTTCGGTGTGGGGCAGCCCCTGGCGCGACAGGATCAAAGCTGTGGGTCCGCCGCTCCGCTCGATTGCCTTCTTCCAGGCAACCGCGGTCTCCACCGCATCGGCGGGGCGCCAAACCGACATGCGAGGGATCATACGCAGGGTAGCAGTTTGCTCCACCGGCTGGTGGGTCGGTCCGTCCTCACCGAGGCCGATCGAGTCGTGAGTGTAGACGTGGATTACCGGCAACTTCATCAGCGCGGCCATACGCACCGCATTGCGCGCATACTCCATAAACATGAGGAAGGTTGCGCCGTAGGGTTTGAAGCCTCCGTGCAGGGCGATGCCATTCATGATGGCGGACATCCCGAACTCGCGTACGCCGTAGTAGATGTAGTTGCCGGAGGCGTCCTTGCTGTTCACTCCCTTGGATCCGGACCAGATTGTCAGGTTGGATCCCGCCAGATCGGCAGACCCCCCCAACAGCTCCGGAAGCCACGGGCCATATCCATTGAGCGAGTTCTGCGAAGCCTTACGAGAGGCGATCTTTTCCGCCTTCTCGTTCACCGACTCAATGAATGCGGCGGCCTTCTCTGGCCAGTCCGCAGGTAGTTCGCCCGCGATCCGCCGCTTGAATTCCGCGGCAAGTTGCGGATTTTCGGCTTCGTAAGCGGCAAACCGTTCGTTCCACTCGGCTTCCGCTCGGGCACCCGCCTCTTTGGCGTTCCAACCTTCGGCTACATGGCTCGGGATCTCGAACGGGGGATGGTTCCAGCCGATCGTCTCGCGCACCAGGGCCACCTCGTCATCACCGAGAGGCGCCCCATGGCATTCCTCTTTCCCTTGCTTGTTCGGCGAGCCCCAGCCAATCACGGTCTGGCAGCAGATCAGACTTGGCCGATCGGTCACCGAGCGAGCCTTTTCGATGGCAGCCTTTATCTCATCCGCGTTGTGCCCATCCACCCTGGGGATCACGTGCCAACCGTAGGCCTGAAAACGCTTCGGAGTATCGTCGGTGAACCAGCCTTCTACCTCTCCATCGATGGAAATACCGTTGTCGTCGTAGAAGGCGGTCAACTTGCCGAGACCCAAGGTACCGGCCAGAGAGCAGGCCTCGTGAGAAATCCCTTCCATCAAGCAACCGTCGCCGAGGAAAACGTACGTGTCGTGGTCTACGATTTCATGGCCTGGCCGGTTGAACTGAGCAGCCAGGACCTTCTCCGCCAACGCCATACCAACGGCATTGGTAATCCCCTGCCCCAAGGGTCCGGTGGTTGTCTCAACGCCCGGGGCATATCCGTACTCCGGGTGTCCGGGGGTCCTCGAGTGTAATTGGCGGAACTGTTTTAGGTCTTCGATAGCCAGATCATAACCGGTCAAATGCAGAAGCGAGTAGACCAGCATCGAGCCGTGGCCGTTGGAGAGAATGAACCGATCGCGGTCCGGCCATTGAGGATTCGCCGGATTGTGCCGCATGTAATCGTTCCACAGCACCTCGGCAATATCGGCCATGCCCATGGGCGCGCCGGGATGCCCGGATTTGGCTTTCTGCACCGCATCCATGCTGAGGGCACGGACAGCGTTGGCAAGTTCTCTGCGTGAGGGCATTGATCTCTCCTGTTGCAAAGGTGGTTTAAAGAAACTCGGATGTACTTCGGGTCAGGTCGCTGGTGGGTGCCGGGGCAGTTCCCGTGTCCTCTGTGATCGTCCACAAGTAACCGCGGCAAAAGTTAAAGAAAAGAACCTTTGCACACACCCCACGCGAGAGCCAACATCGCACCTCTGGGCTGGCCGGGAGGCTCCACGCTCGCCGCTGGATTCCACCAAAAAAGGTGCAGTATTCTCCCCCAAAGGCTGCACAGGAGCAAGACGACGTCTCTTTATGGGCCCAATAAATCCCTTGATTGGCAAACGCTTCCGAATTTCAGAGGCGAACCTAGCCCTGCCTATTGGCCACGCCATTTGATCGAGCAGCCCATGCTCGGCACCTGCTGCGCCGGCCCCTCGCCGGTTTCCGCGACCTGCCGCATCGCCTCAAACAGGTCGCGGCGCACTCCCGCGGGCGCCGCATCCTTACGGCTTTCATCCAGCCGGCCACGATACTGCAGCGCGAGCGCGGCATTGTAGCCGAAGAAATCTGGGGTACACACTGCTCCGTACGCCTTCGCAACCGCTTGACTCTCATCCCAAAGATAAGGGAACGCGAAGCGGAACTCCGCAGCGACAGCCGCCATGTTCTCGAACGAGTCCTCCGGATACTCACTGACATCGTTTGCCATGATCGCGACGCTGTGCACACCGATCTCGCGCAGCTCCGCTGTATCGCGTACGATGCGCTCGCGCACGGCCTTCACATAGGGGCAGTGGTTGCAAATGAACATCACAAGCAGCCCTTTGGGGCCCCTGCACTGCTCCAGGGTCCAGATCTTTCCGTCCACCCCCGGCAGAGAGAAGTCGACTGCGGGCTGACCGAATTCGCATACTGGTGTTTGCAGGGAAACCATGGATACCTCGCCCAGCGAATTTTCAATCTGGGCATTTTATCCTTTTTTAATATACGGATGCTAGAAGATTTCCCGAACCCACGCCGCGGTCCTCGCTCCACTCTCGGACATGATTAGGTTGAGGCGCATCGTGGGGCCACAAGCCAGGCGCTGCGGTTTGTGCATTTTCCCCGACCCGCGTGTACAATGGCCGGTTTAGGTGCTGATTCGATCGCTCGAAATAGGGAAACAATCCCAATCCCCCCGGCTCCCATCGTCAGCGTCGAGCGGCGCTTGTTTTCTCGTGTGGGGGACTCTGGATTCCGCAAAAAGGCGTCTCAAAGAATGCAAAAGAATTTCATTTTTACCTCGGAGTCGGTTTCCGAGGGACACCCCGACAAGGTCGCAGATCAGATTTCCGACGCGGTGCTGGATGAGATCCTGAGGTTGGATCCAAACCCTGGGCGGGCTCGCGTAGCCTGCGAAACCATGGTGAAAACAGGGGCCGCGATCGTATCCGGCGAGATCAGCACCGAAGCCTGGGTAGACCTCGACGAGATCGTACGCAATGTCATCTGCGATATCGGCTATACCAGCTCCGATGTCGGATTCGACGGCAGCACTTGCGCGGTCATGTCGTTGATCGGTAAGCAATCTTCGAACATCGCTCAGGGCGTGGACCGGCAAGACCCGAAACAGCAAGGGGCCGGCGACCAGGGGCTGATGTTCGGCTACGCGACCAACGAGACCGAGGTCTTGATGCCAGCGCCGATCACCTACGCCCACCTCTTGGTGCAGCGCCAGTCGGAGATGCGCAAGCAGAAGATCCTGCCCTGGCTGCGTCCGGACGCAAAGAGCCAGGTAACCCTGCGTTACGATGACGGCAAGGTCGCGGCAGTGGACGCGGTGGTGCTATCCACCCAGCATGATCCCGACATCGAGTATGAACATTTGCGCGAGGCAGTCATGGAAAACATCGTACTGCCGGTGCTTCCCGAAGAGTGGATTCACGGCGATACCAAGTTCCACATCAACCCGACGGGGGCTTTCGTTATCGGCGGACCGGTAGGCGACTGCGGTGTCACCGGGCGCAAGATCATCGTCGACACCTATGGGGGCGCGGCGCGCCATGGGGGCGGCGCCTTCTCGGGAAAGGACCCATCGAAAGTAGACCGCTCGGCGGCATACGCGGGGCGCTACGTGGCGAAGAATATCGTGGCGGCCGGGCTGGCGGATCGCTGCGAGATCCAGATCTCCTACGCCATCGGCGTAGCGGAACCCACCTCGATCAGCGTCGAAACCTTCGGCACCCATCACATCCCCGAAGACCGGATCGCTGCCCTGGTGCGCGAACACTTCGATCTGCGTCCCTATAGCCTCATCCGGATGCTGGATCTGATTCGCCCGATCTACCTGAAAACCGCGGCCTACGGACACTTCGGCCGCGAAGATCCGGATTTCACGTGGGAACGTACCGACAAAGCAGAGGCACTGCGCGACGCTGCAGGCCTCTGATCGAAGTGGATCCGTACCCACCGCCTACCGAGGAGCGCTGCAACAGGGAAGCCCCTGCCAGGCTCGGGATGGCCGGGCTTATTCGAGAACTGCGCTCAGTTGACTGGGAGAGAGACGCATGAATGCTGTCGTGGAAGGCAACTTCACCGACTACAAAGTCGCCGACATCTCGCTGGCCGACTGGGGCCGGAAAGAGATCGCAATCGCGGAAACCGAGATGCCAGGATTGATGGCGATTCGGGAAAAGTACGCGCTTCAGCAACCTTTGCGAGGGGCACGTATCGCCGGCTCGCTGCACATGACGATTCAGACCGCCGTCCTGATAGAGACTCTGAAAGCGCTCGGCGCGGAGCTTCGCTGGGCCTCCTGCAACATATTCTCCACGCAAGACCATGCAGCGGCGGCCATTGCCGCAAGCGAAGTGCCGGTGTTTGCCCATAAGGGCGAGACCCTGGAGGAATACTGGGACTACACCCACCGGATCATGGAGTGGCACGATGGCGGCAGCCCCAACATGATACTCGACGACGGGGGGGACGCGACGCTGCTAGTGACCCTGGGACGCAAGGCCGAAACAGACCCGAACGTTCTCGACGACCCCACCAGCGAAGAAGAGACGGTGCTTTTTGCCGCCATCCGCAAGCGCCTGGCTGCACAGCCTGGCTGGTATTCCCAGCGCCTCGGCAGCATCCGCGGTGTCACGGAAGAAACCACCACGGGTGTGCACCGGCTCTACCAGATGGAGGCACGAGGCGAGCTGCCGTTCCCGGCGATCAACGTCAACGACTCGGTAACCAAGTCCAAATTCGACAACCTGTACGGCTGCCGCGAGTCTCTGGTCGACGGGATCAAGCGCGCGACGGACGTCATGGTGGCTGGGAAGATTGCCGTAGTCTTGGGTTACGGGGACGTCGGTAAAGGTTGTGCGCAATCGTTGCGTGGACTCGGAGCCACTGTCCTGGTCACCGAGATCGACCCCATCTGCGCGCTGCAGGCCGCAATGGAAGGATATCGCGTGGTTCACATGGACGAGGCCGCCCTTGTCGGGGACATCTTCGTCACCGCAACGGGCAATTTCCACGTGATCACGCACG
>JAHEIA010000410.1:553-3537 GCA_024639625.1 Chromatiales bacterium | reverse complement strand
GAGCCGTTCGCCCTCGGAATCGCAGATATCCCGGGCCGCGGTCGAAACATCTTGCACGTTGCGTGTGGCGGCAAAGCGCTCGATCGCGGTGAGCAGGGTTCGCGGGAGCAAAGAGGTCCGCTCGGCCGCAGACAGCGCGTGTATTCGCCCGAACAATTCCCGGCTATCCTCCGGACCGATCGGCAGGCCCTCCGGAAGCTGCAGCAGATCGCGGTTGAGCAGTCGCTGCTGCCGGTATGCCGCCAGGCCCTTGTAACCGAGGATAGAGAGCGCCCAGAGCATGAGAATCAGGCAGGTCTCCTGCTCATAGTCCTTCACCACGACAAAAAACGAGCTCTGCTGTACATGTTCCGGATCGGCGCGCAGCTGTTCCGCCTGCTGCTGCAGGAAGGCGTCTGCCTGCGGGCGGATCAGTGCGACATAGATCGCGTGCACCAGGATAAAAGCGAGCAACAGGGAGAATACCTGGTAGACGAACTCGGTGGGAAAGGCGTTCTTCATGACAGTTTGTAGTCCTGGTCCGGATGCCCGGTTTGCGGCGAATCAGATGTCGACAGGGAATGCGACACTGGTATCGGCCTCGATTCTTTCGCTGGGGGTAAATCGGCTCGGCGAGGCATCCGTAGACTTAGCGGGCCGCGCTGGGACAGGGGTAGTGTCCTCCTCTTCCGGTGGTGCAGCGACGCCGGGAGCCTCCTCGCGGGAGGACTCCGCGGCGAATCCAGACCGCGCAGAAAACAGCACCGCAAGACAGCATGCGACTAGTGCGCAGCGCATCTTCGGATCCCTACATCATTCAGCATAGCGGGCAACACGAAAGCCGAGATCGTCGCGTCCCACGCGGCTGTAATCTCGGTAACTCAGCCGCAGCTCCGTGATGTTGCCGTGGCGCCAGCTGGATCCTCGCACCACGTGGTGTTCCCCTTGCTCAGGGCCCAGCGGATCGCGTACCAGGCGCGCGGCATCCCCGGGGTAGACGGCGTAATGGTCATTAGTCCACTCGGCCACATTACCACCTAGGTCAAAGAATCCGTTCGCATCCGGATCGAAGCTGCCCACCGGAGCGGCAACCCGATACCCGTCGTCGTACCCCGGCACGACTTCGGCAAGGGTATCAGCGATCTGGCGGTCCGCGAAATTACCCACGACTGCAGTCGGGGGAAACTCACCCTGCCAAGGGTAACGCGCCGCTTGGCTGCGTCCATGAAACCGGGCGACGTAGGCCCATTCGGCTTCCGTCGGCATGCGGTAGCCGGTGCTAATCGGCGTGCGCACGCGCATGTGACCATCGACTTCCTGGTATGCCGAGGGCAGTCCATCCTGCTGACTCAACCAGTTGCAGTAGCGGGCCGCCTCGTCCCAGGTAACCATGACCGCGGGCTGGCTGTCCGCATCGAGTCCCAACCCCTCAGCGGTGGCGGAATCGTGGGACGCCTGGAAGAGCCGAAACTCCCGATTGGTCACCTCCCGCTCGGCGATATAGAACGCGCGCGTGAGCTGAACCAGCCGCCGGCTTTCGTTGGCGCGACGACCGGCATCGCGTCGCGAGGCACCCATCTCGAATCCATCTCCCGGCCGAACGAGCCGCAGTTGCTGGCCGGCATGGGTGGTCAGCACCTGCGGGGTCGACTCCAGCTTCGTCTGCTGCAGGGTCTTGAGTTCGATCTCGACGCTTTGGCTCACCCCGGCCGTCGGCGTCAGGGTCAGCTCGCGCGGCGCATACCCTGGCTTGAGAATCTTCAGGCGGTGGGGGCGCGTGGTCAGGCGCAGGCGCTGCACAGCCTTCCCCTTGGGCCTGCCATCGATCAATAGATCCGCGTCCGCCGGCTGGCTGCTGAGAAAGACGATCCCGTACTCCGCGGGCAGCCCCAGGTGCAGCTCCCGCTGCTCTCCGGCAGCGAGCAAAAGGCTGCGCTCGACGACCGCGAAACCGGGTTTGCTCAAGCGAATTCGATGTTCTTCCTCGGCTGCCACCTCGTGCTGCAGCGGGGTGGTGCCAAGGAAATTTCCATCGAGCGTGACCGTGGCACCCGGCGGCTCGCTGGTAAGCGAAACGCGACCATCGGCGGGAGGCAGTAGGATGTCGGTCAGGGAGAGCGGGTTACCGGCAATTATATCCTGCTGCAGGGTAACCGGCTTGTGACCCTCCAAGGACAGGACGATGCTGTGGGAACCCTGCAGCAGTTCAGAGCGCAGCGGGGTGGTGCCCGCTAGCACACCGTCGAACGTGACGCGGGCTCCGGGCGGCTCGCTCTCAACCGATACCTCGGCCCAGGCCGGCTGCAGAACAAACCTCACCGCCTGTTGCGCACCGAATCCCTTGACCTCCAATTCCTGCTCGGACGGCAGGTAACGATCCGCCTCGAGGCGCAAGCGGCGCGCCCCGCGCCCGATGGCGGCCACCCCCTCGGCAGCCCACTCGGCGGCCGACCCGTCAACAAGCAAGCGGAAAGGGACATCCGGCTCAGCGTGGACCCTCACCAGCCCCGGCAGTTCCTGCAGCTTGAGAAGGATCTCGCTCGGGTCGCCCCGCTCGACAGCCACGGTTTCGTGCAGTGGCTGATAACCGGGGCGGGCCGCATCGACCGCGTAACGACCGGGCAACATGAGATAGCGCCCCAGAAACGGAATCGCCGGAGGGAAACCAGTAACTGACCAGGTATCAGGTTGCGGTGCGATCTCGATCCTCACCGGAGTTGCTGCCGAGGCGAAAGCGACCGCCGAGCGCGCCGGCAGGGAAAAACAGGCCGCGGATGATGCCGTCGTAAAAGCCGATAATGAAGCCAGGCTGGCGAGCGCGAAACTCGCAGCAGAAAAAAAAGCCGCCGAAACGGCCATCGCCGCCAAACGGGAAACAGAAACGGCAACGCGCAAAGAGGCCGAACAGGCAAAGGCCACTGCCGAACAGGCGCTGGCCGAACGGATTGCCGCTGAAAAAGCGGCCCTGGAAGTTGCCAGCGCAGCTGACGCCGCCGTGCAAAAGG
>JAHEIA010000410.1:0-543 GCA_024639625.1 Chromatiales bacterium | reverse complement strand
CAGCACGAAAGCGGCGCCGATTAGAAGCAGAACGAATGCGCCGGAAAACAGGTAGCGAAGTCCCGATCGACGCTTCCGCGCCGGGTGCTGGACCGCCGCGATCCCGGCCAAGCGGCGATCGGCGTGCGCAACGGGCGGTTCCTTAGGGGGCCGCAGATGCGTGGTGGGCGGCCTCTCTATCGCCTGAATGAACACCTGATCACCACGTACGCTCCAGCGCAGGAGGGCCTCACCCGCTTCGACTTCGTCCCCCGATTTCAACCATGTGGAGTCCGCGAGACGCTCGTGGTTGTGGAACAGGTCTACCGCACCCTCCAGCGGCTGAATGAAAGCGTGTCCCGCGGAACGGGCAAGCAACGCGACCACCATATCAGGG
This sequence comes from Chromatiales bacterium, assembly GCA_024639625.1. Classification (GTDB taxonomy): domain Bacteria; phylum Pseudomonadota; class Gammaproteobacteria; order Chromatiales; family Chromatiaceae; genus JAHEIA01. The sequence continues at coordinate 167 of JAHEIA010000410.1, read as the reverse complement.
GCAACCCCGGGCAGCACGATATCACCAGCGGTGGCTCCGCCGACGCGCAACGGTAGCGCCGTCTCGCTCAGCCGTCTCTCACCGCGCGCATCCTGGATCACGTAGACCCGGCTCAAATCTGCTCCTCACAACGAATCGCCAGGGGGCTGACGATCTCGCTCGGCCGG
>JAHEIA010000044.1 GCA_024639625.1 Chromatiales bacterium | reverse complement strand
CCTCGATGATCGGCATGATCGCCCTGGCGGGCATCATCGTTCGCAACTCTATTCTACTGGTGGATTTCGTCAACACCGAGGTGCGCAACGGAACGCCCCTGGACAGCGCGGTAATCCGCTCAGGCGCGGTTCGCGCGAAACCGATCATACTGACCGGCCTGGCGGCGATGGCGGGTGCGTTCTTTATCCTGGATGATCCGATCTTTAGCGGCTTGGCAGTATCGCTTATTTTCGGGCTCTTTGTTTCGACGGTACTGACGCTGCTGGTCGTCCCAGTGCTCTACTACGCGCTCATGAAGCGGCGCGAGTCACGGATACGCGGCGCAGTAGAATAGGCTGTCGGACAACGCAGACAGCTCAGTCGCAGCCGGCCACTGCACAAAGGGCGAGACGGCTGCCATCCATGTCCGCCGGGGCGACGCTTAGGCGTCGCTCGGCGAACCCTTGCCGGCCACCCTCCGCTTCCGCGAGCGAAGAGGTCTGCCAGGCGATGGTGAGCGAAAGCGCGATGAAGAACGCGATAAGAAACTTCATTTGCTACTGGATCTCCCGATTCTGTGGTGCTGCATTTCTTATTCTCGGCCAAACCATACAGTTGCTAATGGAAAGCCGTCAATACGTAGTTCTCCTGGCACCGGGGCGCAAACGCGTCGGCTCTCCCACCAACCGCACGGCATGAAATGCCGTCACCGATCACGAGTCCGCCGCATCGCTCAGGCGGCGAGCCGCCCGATGATCCGAAACCCCGCCAGATAGGTGCCAACGGCAGACCCGAGGGTGCTGAGGACGAAGACCAGCAGGATCCGCGAGACCCGATTTCGCCACCAGCCGCGGGGCTCAGTCGTATCCTGCCGTAGCCGCTCGAAATCGCCAACGTTGGGGCGGCGTAGCAGAGTTTCCACGGCCGCAGTCACCATACCGGCACCGACCGTGGGATTCAACGATGTGATAGGCGCGGCGGCGAATGCCGCAAGGACAGTCAAAGGATGTGCCAGAGCGATGATCGCACCCAACGCAGAAAGACTGCCGTTGATCAGGACCCAATCCAGGACCAGTTGCCATCCCAGATGTGGACTACGGACAAAACCCAGTACGAATCCAAACAGGATTACAGCCACGATAGCCCAGGGAATCGCCTTCGGCCAGCGCTTCGAGGCCGGCACCCGATCGAGGAGCCCGATGGTCGTCTCGGGTTGCTCTGGCACGTCGCGCAGAAACCGCGCGATCCCTTTTACGTGCCCGGCCCCAACCACCGCTAGAACCTGTTTTGGGGCCTTTCCCACGATCTCCTGGCGCAGCCGCGCCGCCATATAGCGGTCTCTTTCTTCGATCAGCGGGATATACAGATCCCGATGCTGGTCAGCGAACTGGGCGAAGGTGCTCTCCAGGACGTCCCCCTCCTTCAGTCGCTCGATCTCTGCTTCGTCGACCTCCTGGTGAAATACGACACTCGCGAGCAGGCCGGAAAACAGGCTAAATCGGCGCCACCAGGAAAGGCGGCGTGCGATGCGCTTGAAGGTGATCCCGATTTCCCGATCCAGCAGCAGCACCGGAAGCGCGTTTTGTTGCGCAAATCGGATCGCCGCCCTCTGCTCGGCCCCGGGCTCTATGCCGAACTGGTCCGCCAGGCGCTGTTGATAGGCCCCGAGCGCAAGGTTCGCTACGACCATCGGGATCCTGCCTTCGCGCATCACGCGGAAAAGATCCATCTTCGCCAAGCTATCGGGGTTGATCAGCGCCCCGTAGCGGCTGGGGCAGAGTTCCACAGCGACCGCGTCAAATTTCCCCTGGTGCAACAGATCCTTCACCTGCTCGGCGCTGGCGCGGGATACGTGCGCGGCTCCCAACAGGGTGATCCGGCTTTCGCCGAGCAGCAATTCCTGGACCATCTCGGCGGGGGCGGGCATCGGAAACGTTAGAGCATGGATTGCAGAAGAAACAATTGATAATGATAACCAGGGACGCTGTGGATTCACAGTACAGAACGCGCACCGGTTGGCGACCCTGGTCCGAAACCACGGGCTCGCTTACTATTGTGCGGAATCAACCGCCCAGCGAGCCTAAAGTGCCATGACGCGAAGAATGCCAGCCATTGCCTGCCTGTTAGCCATTGCTTTGTCGCTTTTCGGATGCGGATCGGTCGAAGAAAAGAAGCAAGCCATCGTCCTGGAGAACACCCTGGCGGCGTACGAAAACACCGTGCGCTGGGGCAACCTGAGCAACGCCTACCAATTTCTTTCACCCGACGACGACCGGGACCGGCAAGCTCCGCCCGACCTGAACGACATTCGAGTGGTTTCCTACGAGGTGGTTTCCTCACCGGTGCGTATGGACGAGGACACGGCGCTGCAGACTGTGCGGATTGATTACCTTCGGGTGGATGAACAGAAGGTGCGGAATCTCATCGACCGTCAGGTGTGGAAATATGAAGCGGACAGCAAACTGTGGTACCTGGATAGCGAATTTCCCGAGTTCCACTAACTCCGCGCAGTTCCCGCGATGGCGGGCTTGCCGGGGAGAGTCGCGCCGGCGGGTATCTCGGTTCTAAACACGGCAACCGTCCCGAACGATGGAAAAACCTTCGGCAATGTCACCAGCGATGCGGGCCCTGTTGGCTACGGCATGCTTCGTCGTCGTCACCGCCGGCATGCGTGCGGCGTCGGCAATCCTCATCCCGTTTCTGCTTTCCATATTCATCGCCGTTATCAGCGCCCCTCCGCTGTTCTATCTTCGGCGCAAGGGGCTGCCGGTCTGGCTGGCGATGCTGGTCGTTGGGGCGGCCGTATGCGCTATAGGGATCCTGCTGACGGCCTTGATCAGCGGCTCCCTGGACTCTTTCTCAAGCAATCTTCCCGCCTACCAGGATAAGCTTACGACCCAGGCGCAGGCACTCTGGTCCTGGCTCAACGGTCTTGGGGTCAGCGTCCCGGAGGGGTTTCATCAAAAATATCTGGATCCGGCAAAGGCCTTGAGCTTCGCAAGCCAACTGGCCGGGGGTATCGGGAACATCCTGGCGAATGCCTTCCTGATCCTTTTACTGGTGATCTTTCTGCTCTTCGAATGGACCGCTCTTCCGGCGAAATTCAACGCCATTGCCAAGGACCGGGGGTTTACCAGCGAGACGCTGCGCACCTTTACCAGGAATATCCAGCAATATACGGCGATCAAGAGCGCCACCAGCTTGCTCACCGGCGCCGCAGTGGCCCTTTGGCTGGCTCTGCTCGGAGTCGATTACCCGATTTTATGGGGCCTGCTGGCCTTCCTGCTCAATTTTGTTCCCAATATCGGGTCCATCATCGCTGCGCTGCCCGCCGTATTGCTGGCCCTGGTCCAGTTGGGCGGAACTGGTGCTTTGTGGACCGCCCTCGGTTATGTCCTGGTCAACATCTTGGTAGGGAGCATCTTGGAGCCAAGGGTCATGGGGCGAGGGCTCGGCCTCTCGACCCTGGTGGTATTCCTTTCCCTCATTTTCTGGGGCTGGGTTTTCGGCCCGGTCGGCATGTTCCTGTCGGTGCCCCTCACCATGACCCTGAAGATCGCATTGGACAGCAGTGACAGCACCCGCGCCTGGTCCCTGCTGCTCGGCTCGCAGGCCCCACAGGAAAGCCCGCGCCCCGCTCGCCAGCCGCCGCAGGACAGCGCGGCCGCCGGTTAGCGCACAGCGGCCAGCAGGCTGTCGATCATATGCTGGGCCTGAGACAGATACCCGGCGCCGAACAGATTCAGGTGATTCAGGATATGATAAAGGTTGTACAAGACCTTGCGCTCCGGGTATCCCGCTACCAGGGGCCATGCCTCCCGATAGCCCGCGTAGAAGTCGCGCGCGAATCCACCGAACAACTCGGTCATGGCAAGATCCGCCTCCCGGTCGCCATAATACACGGCGGGATCGAAAATCAGCGGGTTTCCCTGCCCATCGAAGGCCATATTCCCGCCCCATAGATCGCCGTGCAGCAGCGATGGAACGGGGGCGTGTTCAAGCAGCGCAGGAAATTCCGACAACAGCTTCTCGCCGCGCCGCTGCAGGGGTCCGGTGTATCCGTTGCGCGCGGCCAGCGCGAGCTGAAAACCCAGACGCTGCTGCGCCCAGAATTCGGGCCAATCTGCGCACTGGCGGTTCGCTTGCGGGGTCGAACCAATGGTGTTGTCCCGATACCAGCCGAACTGGGGCTGGGTGTGGCGATGCATCGCCGCGAGTTGCCTGCCAGCGAGCGCCGCGCCGCCACGACGCGGACGTCCCGGCTGGATGTACTCCATGACTAGAAAGGCGGCGTTGCCCGCCAACCCAGCGCACAGGGGGCTCGGAACACGAAGGGTGCCGGTAGCGGCTATCTCCGCCAACCCCGCCAGCTCCGCTTCGAACATCTGCAGCTTCGCAGAGTCGTTCGTCTTGACGAAAAAATCCCTGGCCCCGTCGGTCACTCGCTGCGCGCGATTGATGCATCCTCCGGCGATGCTCGAGCCCGTGGTCTGCGGCGAAAAAGGCACACCGGAGGCCGCAGAGATCTGCTCGAAGACCGCATTCCAATCAACCATGAGCCCCTCCTACGCAGCGGACTGATCGCGCCACCGGGCGACACCTTGCAGAGATCGGACAAATACCCGGGCACCGCCGATCGCCGCGCTACGCCTGTGCCGCAATAGCCTCACCAAGCGTCATCCCGGCTAGCGCGCCGCTTTCTGCCAAACTGCGGTGGCACCGCTAAGCGAGACACTTATTCACATCCTTCGCGGTTTCCCGAGCATCGACTCTTGCTGCTGTCAATAGCCCCTCATAAGAATCCGCGAATAAACTGTAAGTATCTGTTTCTATTATATTCCCACAAATCGAACAAATTTTCGCCAAATCTGCAGAAGGTCAACAAATATTGGGGATTTCGCGCGATCGGCGCGGATCTTCCACAAAGTTATCCACAAAAATTGTGGATAATCGGAATTCCTTTCGCAGATATAGGAGCTTACGGTGAATTGGTAAGCCCCGACATTAGCCAAGCTCGCTAACCTCGCCCGCTGTAGATCGACAGCGGCACGCACAGCAAGCAACTCGCCCCTCGCACGGCCCCCCGCTGGTAGACTATGCAGGGTGGTGGCCCCCATTGGGGGCCGCGACCACGAACAGTAGCGAGCCCGATACACCCGCCGCAGAGGGGAGATCGCCCGTGACGACGGGACGGACCAGAGCTCGCCTGTGAGCGTGAAACTGTGTGCACTCGACCACCGGGAAGGGCCGCAGAATCCCTGAATCAGCCACCGACAGGCATCCGCTAACCATGTCACCGAGAAGCATCCTGCGGGTCGCCATTCCGATCCCCCGCTATCAGTCTTTCGACTATCTGCCGCCACCGGGATTGACCGCGGAAGAGATCCTGCTGGGCAGCCGTCTCCTGGTCCCGTTCGGCAAGGGCAGTCGCTGCGGATTGGTCATCGGCCACGCGGCCAAGACCCCGATCAAAGCGCAGCAACTCAAGGCGGCAATACGGCTCCTGGATGAAGAACCGCTGCTGCCTTCAGCCAGCACGGACTTGATCCTCTGGGCGGCCGAATACTACCGCCACCCGGTCGGCGAGGCGGCCTTCTCCGCCCTGCCCTCCAGGTTGCGCAGGGGCGGAGCGATCCGCGTTCCGGGAGTGCAGGGCTGGCGGCTCACCGAGGCTGGAGCAGCTATCGATAGCCTCCAGCTGAGAAAGGCCCCTAAGCAGGCGCAGATTCTGCAGACCCTGAAGGCAGCAGACGAGCCCTTGCCACAACCTCAACTACTCGCCCGCGCCGAGGCTACACCGCAAGTCCTGCGAGCGCTGGCAGAGAAGGGTTGGATTCAAGGTCTTCGGTTGCGAAAGGACCTCTACGACACCCCCCGAGAGCCCCGACGCCCCCTGGAGCTGAATTCGGACCAGCGCCGAGCATTGCGGGCGATGGCTCAGGCGCTCTCCGGGTTCCGCGTATTTCTCTTGCACGGGGTCACCGGCAGCGGCAAGACAGAGGTCTATCTGTCCCTCGCCGAACGGCACATCAGGGCCGGGCACCAGATACTGATCCTGGTCCCCGAGATCGCCCTGACCCCGCAGCTCATGCGGCGTATCCAGCGCCGCATCGAGGCCCCCATCGCCCTGCTGCATTCGGGCCTCTCCGAAGGCGAGCGGGAGGCGGCCTGGTTGGCCGCGCGAAGCGGCACAGCGAGGGTGCTGATCGGCACTCGGTCGGCGGTGTTTACGCCCCTTCCAAACCTCGGATTGATCATCGTCGACGAGGAACACGATCTTTCGTTCAAACAACAGGAAGGATTCCGCTATTCTGCCCGCGATCTGGCGATCGTGCGCTCCCGTCAGTGTGGTTGCCCTGTGGTTCTCGGCTCCGCCACCCCGTCCCTGGAAAGCCTGCGCAACGCCGCAGCAGGTCGGTATCGCATGCTGCACCTCCCGCAACGTGCGGGAGATGCCAGGCCGCCTCGGGTCGATCTGCTCGATATCCGGGGCAGCCACCTGCGAGGCGGACTGTCCCCATTGATGCTCGAACTTCTGCGGGCCGAGCTCGCGGCGGGTAATCAGGTCTTGCTGTTCCTCAATCGGCGCGGCTATGCCCCGGTACTCATCTGTCATGCCTGCGGCTGGGTGTCGAACTGCCCGCACTGCGACGCACGAATGACCCTGCACAAGAGCGAGTCGACCCTGCGGTGTCACCATTGCGGCCAGCAGCAAGCGCCGCCAACGCAATGTCCGAATTGTGACTCGGCGGAGCCGCCGCGCCCTATCGGTCAGGGGACTGAGCGTCTGGAAGAGGTTCTGCGCGAGCACTATCCGGGGCACAGCGTGGCGCGGATCGATCGAGACAGTACCCGCCGCAAAGGCTCACTCGAGCGCAGCCTGGAAGAGATCCGCGCCGGCACTCACCGGATTCTTCTCGGCACCCAAATGCTTGCCAAGGGGCACCATTTCCCCGAAGTGACCCTGGTGGGGATCCTCGATGTCGACCAGGGCCTGTACGGCGCCGACTACCGCGCGGCAGAGCGCATGGCGCAACTGATCGTGCAGGTTGCGGGACGCGCCGGGCGCGCCCACCGGCCGGGGCGTGTGGTATTGCAAACTCGACATCCGGATCACCCCCTGCTGCTCACCCTGGTGCGGCACGGCTACCCAGCCTTCGCAGAAGTCGCGCTGCAGGAGCGGGCGGAGGCCGGGCTGCCGCCGTTCAGCCACCAGGCACTGCTGCGCGCCGAGGCGTTGAATCCAAACGCCGCGTCCTCGTTTCTTGGCCACGCGGCCCGACAAGCAACGGCGCTAGCCGGGGGAGCCGTCGAGATCTGGGGCCCGGTTCCGGCTCCCATGGAGCGACGCGGCGGCAGAACCAGGGCCCAGCTGCTAGTGCAATCCACCTCCCGGGAGCGGCTGCAGCGCTTGTTGGCCAGCTGGATCCCGCGAATTGCCGAAGGCCCCAACGAAGGCCGGGTAAGGTGGTCGCTGGACGTAGATCCTCAGGAGGTGCTTTGAACCCAGAGAGGCTGCCTGAGTAAGGCGCAGCAGAATCGACCATCGGTCCACGACGGGCAATCGGCGAGATCAGCGACACACATCCTGGCGGCGCGTGCCAACGCATGCGGTCAACTGCACGAACCGGCTCCCATCTGCCGATGCGGTCCTGCGCTTTCCGCCAGCACCGAGCCCGGGTACAGCGCGAAGACCACGCGGCGAGACCAGACCAGCGTGCCGCGGGACCCGCCAGGCTCCCCATGTACCGGGTTTTCCTGCTATGCTTGCGCGCTTCCCAGGACGCATCCGGTTGCCCAGCATGAAAGCCCAGCTCCAGCTACTGCTCTCCCAGGCGCTCGCAAAACTGGCCGCGGACGGAGTGATTCCGAGCGACCAGCTACCCGCTGCGAACATCGAACGCACGCGCAATCCGCAACACGGAGACTTCGCCTGCAACCTGGCGCTACTGCTGGCCAAAGCGGCCCGCAAAAACCCCAGGGAACTGGCGGCGCACATCGTCGCCGCACTGCCGGAATCCCCGATCCTGAAGAGCGTCGAGATCGCCGGCCCCGGATTCATCAACCTCTTTCTCACCCCGAACGCCTACCACTTCGTGGTGCAAGGCATCCTCGAGCAGGGATACGACTACGGGCGAAGCCTCCTGGGCCGCGGGAAGCGGGTCCAGGTGGAGTTTGTGTCCGCCAATCCGACAGGCCCGCTACATGTCGGCCATGGGCGCGGCGCCGCCTACGGGGCGACCGTGGCGGACCTGCTGCACGCCATCGGCTTTGACGTCCATCGCGAGTATTATGTCAACGACGCCGGCCGGCAAATGGACATTCTGGCCGCTAGCGTCTGGCTGCGCTACCTGGAGCTGTGCGGCGAATCGCTGAGCTTCCCGTCGAATGGCTACCGCGGTGACTATGTTTGGGACATCGCGGCCACCTTGCATCGGGATCATGGGGATGCGTACAGGTGCGCCATCGATACGGTGTTTTTCGAGGTACCCCCGGACGAACCCGCCGGCGGGGACAAGGAGGCCCATATCGACGCCTTGATCGGCCGCGCCAGGGAACTCCTGGGCGATAACCGATACCGCTTCGTTTTCGAGCTCGCGCTCAATACGCTGCTTGACGACATCCGCGATGACCTGGAGCAGTTCGGCGTATGCTACGACGAATGGTATTCCGAGCGTTCGTTGACCGCGAGCGGAGCCGTGAACAAAGCAGTTGAGCGGCTGCGCTCCGCCGGACACCTCTACCAGAAAGACGGGGCTTTATGGTTCCGTTCCACCGCGTTCGGCGACGAGAAAGATCGGGTGATCGAACGGGAGAACGGCCAAACCACCTATTTCGCGTCGGACATCGCCTACCATCTGGACAAGATCGAACGCGGCTTCGAGCGCGTCATCGATGTCTGGGGAGCGGATCACCACGGCTACGTGCCACGGGTCAAGGCCGCACTACAGGCACTCGGCGACGACCCGTCCAAACTTGACGTGCTACTGGTGCAATTCGCCAACCTCTACCGTGCCGGCGAAAAGGTGCAGATGTCGACCCGCTCCGGCTCATTCGTGACCCTACGCGCGCTGCGCAAAGAGGTAGGAAAAGACGCCGCGCGTTTCTTTTACGTCATGCGTAAATGCGAGCAGCACCTCGATTTCGATCTCGACTTGGCGAAATCCCGGAGTGCGGAGAATCCGGTGTACTATGTGCAGTACGCCCATGCGCGCATCAGCAGCGTATTGCGCCAAGCGGCGGAGAAGGGGCTGACGGTCGAACCTTCCCCGGGAATGCAGAATCTGCAACGTTTGACCGAAGAACACGAACTCGCGCTGCTGCAGAGCCTCTCCCGATACCCGGAAACTCTGGAATACGCCGCTCTGAACGAAGAGCCGCACCAGTTGGCGCAGTACCTGAGAGAACTTGCCAACGATTTTCACACCTACTACAACGCGCACCAATTCCTAGTCGAAGCCCCTGGTCTCAGGGATGCACGCATCAAACTGATCCTCGCCACTCGGCAGGTCTTGCGCAACGCGCTCAATCTGCTCGGGGTATCGGCGCCGGAGACCATGTAGATGCCCGCCGATTACAAGAGCCGCGCCAATCCGAGGCCTAGACAGAAACACCAACAAAGCCCGTGCTGGCTCTGGTTCACGCTCGGAGTCATCCTGGGTTCGTTCACCGCGGGGCTGGCCTGGCTGAAACTGGGACAGGGGGCGCTCGATCGAGACACCGCGTCTCGCAGCACCGCGGCGGATTCGTCGCCGCGCCGGGAAACGGACGCCTTGCAGCGGCCACCGAAACCACGCTTCGATTTCTACACGATCCTGCCGGAAATGGAGGTGATCATCCCGGACGAGGAAATCGAGCCGCCTGCGACCGCAAATCGGGTACCGGACAAAAACCCGCCCACGAGCGGGCAGCCGGCAGAGGCCTATCTGGTCCAGGTCGGCTCGTTTCGCAATCATGCCGACGCGGATCGGATGAAAGCCAGGCTGGCACTGCTCGGTCTCGAAGCCGACATACAGCGCGTGACCATCAACAACAAAGATACTTTTCACCGCGTACGCAGCGGACCCTTTGCGAGCCGCGAGGAGGTGAACCGGGTGCGGTCGCGATTGAGTCAGAACCAGATCAGCAGCATCGCGATAAAGCTGAAGCCTTGACGCCGATGCCGCGGCTTACCGCACCCGGCCCGGCTCCCCTGCTGCGCCTCCTCCCGTCCACTCGTAGATTTCCGTACGCGACGCATCACAGCGGCTGCAGCCTACTCCACATGCATCCGTAAGGGCGTAGCGACGCGCCTTTCCCTTGCGGATCCAGTGCTCCAGCATGCCCCGCGCCGCGCTCGGGTCCATATCAAAATGGTTGGCCACATCGTCCAGGCTCACGGGACCCTGATGCGCCAGATAGGAACGTACCTCGGCGAGGATCAAGTCTGCGCCTCGCGCGCCTGCAGACCCGCGGCACTCTGCCGGCGGGCTCCCCAGAAGCGCAACATGATCAGCACCGCAGCCAGTACGACGCTCATGCCGAGGATCCAGCCCGCCGAGCTTGCCGGATGCCGGGAGAAGGTCGCGGCCTGATAAAACACAGTGGAAGTGGCGTACGCGACACCGGTGGTCCAAGCACCGACGAAAGCGGCCCAAGCGGCGCCGGTCTCCCGGGTGATGGCGCCGATGGTTGCGACACAGGGAAAATACAGCAGCACAAACAGCAGATAGGCAAAGGCACCCACTGCGCCGTCGAATTTCGCGGCCATGGTGCCGAAGGTCCCCCGGGCGACCTGTTGTTCTGCCGCTGCGCTCTCCAAGGAGGCAACCTCTTCCACCCGAAGTCCCAACGGATCCAGCAGATTTCCGGCGACAGCCGCCAAGTTTTCCGGTACCGTTGCGGCAGCGGCCTCGAGCGCAGCCCAGAGTTCGAATTCGTCCTCCACGCCAGCCTTCTCTTGTCCTGCGGTACCCATTTGCGTATACAGCGAGTCCAAGGTACCCACCACCACCTCCTTGGCCAACACCCCGCTGAAGATGCCGACCGTGGCCGGCCAATTCTCCGCTTCGATGCCAAGTGGATGGAACACAGGTGTAACCATCCGGCCGAGCGAGCTGAGCACCGATTGGTCGCTGTTCTGATTGCCGAAAGAACCGTCGGTACCCAGGGAATTGAGCAGATTCAAGGCCAGGACCATGAGCACGATGACCCGCCCCGCCTCGGAGAGGAACGAACGCAGGCGGTCCCAGGTGCGCAAGGCGATCCCGCGCAGAGTCGGGAGGTGGTAGGGCGGCAACTCCATGATGAACCCGGTACTCGACCCGGCCAGCAGGGTCCGTTTCATGATCAACCCGGTGACAACCGCGACCGCGATCCCGATCAGGTACAAGCCAAAGACCAGGTTCTGCCCGTGGGTTGGAAAGAACGCCGCCGCG
>JAHEIA010000409.1 GCA_024639625.1 Chromatiales bacterium | reverse complement strand
GGAGCACGCCCGGCTCCTCGCAGAAGACGAACATAGGATCGCGCCCTTGCGCGCGCTGCTCGAGGCAGGGGCCGAGTTGCACCAGGCTGCGCCCGCACCCAGCGAGCGGGCCATCGAACGCCTTCAGGAGCGTTGGGAACGACTACCGAAGCCCGGACAGCCGGATCTCGCCACCGCCCTGCAGCACGAATTTGCGGCACTGGTACGGGATCTGCGCAAGGCGCTGAAGGAATCGCTCGACAAGCGCAGACGAGCTGCCGAAGAGGCGGAGACCCTGTTCGCCGAGTTAGAGACAGCCCTCGCCAAGGGCGAGTTGAAGCCGGCGCTGTCGATCAGAGACCGCATCCGGCACCGACTGCGCCTGGCCAAAGGTGTCGCGGATCGACAACGCGCAGCAGTGGAAAAGCGCCTGCACAAGGTCGAGGGCCGATTGGACGAGTTGCGCCAGTGGCGGCACTGGGGTTCCGGCCTGGCGCGGGACCGCTTGTGCGAGGAGTTGGATGCGCTGGCCGAGAGCACGGAGCCCGCGAGCGAGATTGCGGCCAAGGTGCGCTCGGCGCGCGAGGCCTGGCGACGCATGGATCAAGCGGAGGGGCCCGCCTCGGGGGAGCTGTGGGAACGCTTCGACCAGGCCTGCACCCGCGCCTATCAACCCTTTCACGAAGAGCTGCAACATCAGGCCGATCAACGAAAGAAGAACCTGGCATCCAAACAAGCGTTGTGCCGAGAACTGGACGCCTACGAGCGAACCACGGATTGGAGCAGCGCGAATTGGCACGAAGCCGACCAGAAGATACGCAAGGCGCACGCCGACTGGCGGCACATCGGGCCGGTCTCCCGGCGCGAGCACAAGGCGCTGCAAACCGCCTTCGAAGAGGTGCTGGGAAGGCTCGACACACACTTGGCAACGGAGCGGAAGAAAGAGATCCTGCGGCGCAGAGATTTGATCGACGAGGTGCACCGGCTGGCGGAAAAGCCGGCTGCGCGGGGCGCCTTAGATCGAGTCAAGGCGACGCAACAGGAATGGCGGCCGAGCGTGCAGGGATCACGCAAGGAAGAACAGTCACTGTGGAAGGAATACCGAGCCGCCTGTGATCACTTCTTCAGTCTGCGGAATGAGCAACGGGAAGAAGCGAATGCGGAGCGGCAACAAAACCTGGCGCGCAAGATTGCTCTTTGCGACGAACTGGAAGGTCTGCTACAAAGCGAGCTCGAATTCGCCGAGTTACGCAAGCGATTTCACGCGGCAGACCGGGAATGGGCGTCCGTCGGTCCACTTCCGCATCGGGAAGTGGCCAGCACGGAAACCCGTTTTCGTGAGCTGCACGAGCGCATGCGAGCTACTGAGAAGCAACGAGAAGAGCGCGCTGCGGAGGAGGAATTGGCGGCTTTGCGTTGCCGGGTAGCGATCTGTGAACAGCTGGAATCGGCGCTCGAGCGGGCAATCGGTCCGCCGGAACTAGCGTCATTGCTGGAGCAGGCGCAACAGGACTGGGAGGCCGCCGGCCCTCTCGCAGGGGACCTGCGGAAACCGCTAGCAGCGCGATTCGATCTTGCGCTGCAAGCGCTGCGCGGTGAGCCCGAGGCGTTGCAGCAAGCGCGCGACAAGACCGAGGAGAATCAAGAACGGCGTCTCGCGTTGTGTCTCGAGGCGGAGATCCTGGCGGGTGTCGAGTCGCCGCCGGAGTTTACCGCTGCGCGGATGGAGTTTCAGGTATCGCGGCTCTCGAGCGCTTTGGGACAACACAACGGGGCTGGCGTGTCCTTGCACCCGGCAGTGGAGTTGGAGCGCATCTGGCTCCTCAGCGGACCGGCATCGCCGGAGCAACGGAGCGCACTCGAAGCGCGATTTCGCCGCGCCTTGGATGCGGTCTCCAAGGGCGCGGGGGATCGCTCGTCGGATACCGGGCGTGACTGATGCCGGGCCGCTGAGACACCGGCAGATAGCCACGGCAGCGTCCCCCGCAACGCCGCGCTTTTACTCGCAGATTGGTGGCAAACCAGCCCTAGCGGGGCTGAACAGAAGGAGTCGCGAATGACGCACCTGGGATCTCTGGTTCTCACCCTGATCTTGCTCGGCGGCCTTACAGGCTGCGGCGTCAACAACATTCCCCGCTTCGAGGAACAGGCCAAGGCAGACTGGCGCCAGGTCGAGAACCAATATCAGCGGCGAGCCGATCTGATTCCGAATCTGCTGGAAACGGTCAAAGGATACGCGGCGCACGAGCGGGACACCTTGCAGGCCATCGTCGAGGCCCGGGCCAAGGCGACTCGTTTTCAGCCCTCTGCGGACATCCTTTCCGATCCGCAGGCGCTGGGGCAGTATCAAGCCAACCAGGATGCGCTGAGCAGCGCCCTTTCACGCCTGCTGGTCGTCGTCGAACGCTACCCGGACCTCAAGGCGAGCCAGAACTTCCTTACTCTTCAGTCCCAGTTGGAGGGTACGGAAAACCGCATTGCGGTAGCGCGAAAAGACTTCATCAATGCGGTGCGCCTCTACAACACCGAGCTCAAGACCATCCCGGGGCGCTGGTGGCGCGAGTGGCTGTATCCCGAGAACCATCCAATGGCCAGTTTCACCTCCGCGGAGACCCAGGAACCGCCGCCGCGGGTGCAGTTCTGAGTATCTGCCCTGACCGCGGAACGCGGCGCGCCCTGCGCTGGGCGGGGCTTGGGCTCTGGCTTTGGTTTCCCTCGCTCGCCGCCGAACCGCCGTTTCCTGCGCTCTCCGCGCGGGTGATCGACCAGGCGGAGATCCTCTCCGCGGTGGAGGAACGGGAGCTGGAAAGGCTGCTCGCGGACCATGAACGTGCCACCACGAACCAGTTGGTCGTGGTCGCTCTCAAACACCTGCACGGCGCCGACATCGACGACTACGGGTACCGCTTGGGCAGGCATTGGGGCATCGGCCAGCAGAGCGCGGACAATGGTCTGCTCCTGCTGGTCGCCAGCGCAGAGCGCAAGATTCGTATCGAGGTCGGCTATGGGCTGGAGGGAAGCCTCACCGATGCGCTCAGCCATCGCATCATCCAGGAGCGGATGCTGCCTAGTTTCCGCGAAGGCCGCCTGAGCGCGGGCATCCGCGATGGCGTTTCGGCCATCGTCGGAGTGCTCGAGCGCGACCAAGAAACCCTTGCCGAGCTGCAGAGCGGCGGCCTGGGGCTGCGGCGCGCCGACCGGGCGGCACCGATCGTATTGGTGGCGCTCATTCTTCTGCAGATGCTGCGCTCGGTCGTGCGCAGTACGCTCGTCACGTACGCGGCCTCAGCCTTGACGATACCCGCCTTCTGGTGGGTAATCGGCTCTCTGCCGCTCGCTCTCGGCGTGTGGCTGGCGCTGGCGTTTTTGCTCTATCTGTTCTCCCAGGGAGCGGGGCGCGGCCCCTTCCGCGGCGGGGGCATCCATCGCGGCGGCGGGTTTTCCGGCGGTGGTGGCTCCTTCGGCGGGGGCGGTGCCGCGGGGGGCTGGTAGGCGTTGTTTTCCTGTCGCAAGCGGACAAATCGCGCATGGTCGAGGTCCTCAAGAAGGCGGATAGAAGGCT
>JAHEIA010000408.1 GCA_024639625.1 Chromatiales bacterium | reverse complement strand
TTCTTGGCCGGCGGCGTCTCGGGGACGGACGTAGCCATCAGGTCGCCGGGGATCTCCGCTTCCGGGGTGTCGGCGACAGGGGCAGTCTGCTCCGGGACTGCGGTTTCGGTCTTGGCTTCAAGTGCTTTCTCGGTCATCGGTTGGGCTCGCGGTTTGTTCTTGTAATAAATACGACACAATCCTCAAGTCTAGCACCTACTGGGAAGAGCGCACAGGGTAGGTGCTCTACTCTTTGCAACCCACGGGCCACAGTTTGCACGCTGTCTGGGACCTGCCCAAGAAAACGGGTAGCATTCATGGCAACAACCGGGGGCGGCGGAAATGCAATGGGCTCTTCTTTTCGTAGCGGGCGTGCTGCTGCTCTGGGCGGCCGTGATCTACAATCGCCTGGTGCACGAGCACAACCAGGTGCTGGCGGCCTGGAGCGACATCGATGTGCAGCTCAAACGCCGCCACGACCTGATCCCCAAGCTGGTGGACGCGGTCAACGCCTATACCGGGTACGAGCGTGCGACACTGGAGGAGCTGATGCGGCTGCGCAGAGAGAGCCAAAGCCTGGCGGCGCCGGCCGCAAGAGCCGCGGTAGAAGATCGCCTCGGGAGCCGGATGCACCACCTGTTGGCGGTCGCAGAGGACTACCCCGAATTGCAGAGCAGCGAACAATATCTTTCGCTGCAGCATGAGATCAGCGAGGCCGAACAAACGATCCAATATGCCAGGCGCTACTACAATGGCGCGGTGCGCAATCTCAACGTGCGCATCGATTCCTTCCCGGACCTGCTGATCGCCCGCCCATTGGGCTTCCGGCCGGCGGAGTTCTTCGCGCTGGAAGGTTCCATCGACCAAGCGAAGAGCGCGGCAATTCGATGAACCGGGTGGTCCCGACCCTGCTGTTGCTCTCTACTTTGGCCGCGTTGAGCCATCCGGCAACAGGCTTCGCGCAGGAGTCGATTCTTGCGTTCCACAGCGACATCCAGGTACTGCAGAACGCCGACCTTCTAGTAACCGAGACCATTCGCGTGCGTTCCGAGGGGACGGAGATTCGGCGCGGCATCTTCCGCGACTTCCCCACCCGCTACCAGGACCGCGGCGGTCGGCGCCACCAGGTCGGATTCGAGGTACTCGATGTCCGCCGCGGTGACCACGTGGAGCCCTACCGTACGGAAGCCAGGGCGAACGGGGTGCGCATCTATGTAGGGGATCCGGATGTTTTTCTCCAGCCAGGCGTCTACAGCTACCGGCTGAGTTACCGCACCGACCGCCAACTCGGTTTCTTCGCGGACCACGACGAACTCTACTGGAACGTCACCGGCAACGACTGGGCCTTTCCCATCGAGCAGGCGAGCGCACGCGTAACCTTGCCGGCGGCCGTGCCGCCGGATCGAATCCGCGCCGAAGGGTACACCGGGCGCGCAGGACAGAATGCTCAGGATTACCGCACTGAAGTTGGACCCGGGGGTGGGGTGATTTTCGAGACCACCCGGGAGCTGGCGCCGCGGGAAGGCCTGACGATCGTCGTTACCTGGCCGAAAGGTCATGTGGAAGAACCGACCGGCGGGGACGCGATACGCTGGTTCCTGGGGGACCATCGGGAAGCGTTCGGCGGCCTCCTCGGGCTGGGCATCCTCTTGGTCTATCTGCTCTATAGCTGGAACAAGGTGGGGCGGGACCCCCCGAGGGGTATCATCATCCCGCGCTATCGGCCGCCGAAGCGCTATTCGCCGGGCGCGCTGCGTTACATTCGCAATATGGGCTACGATGACAAGACCTTTGCTGCGGCGCTGGTAAATCTCGCGGTCAAAGGTTACGTGCGCATCGAGGAATCCGCGGCGGGGATCTTTACCCTGCGAAAATTAGGCCAACCGGTGGAATTGGCGGAGGGTGAACGCGCCCTCGCGAGCAGCCTGTTCGCCGGCCCAGGGCATCAGATACGGCTCGAGCAAGACAACCACAAGGTTCTGCGCAAGGCCAAGGAGGCCCACCGGCAATCGCTGCAACGGGCCTACGAAAAGACCCACTTCCTCACCAACCGTCGCCACCTGATTCCCGGGTTGGTGATCTCCCTCGTGACCCTGGTCTGCGCAGTGCTCCTGTTGCCCAATACCGAATTGCGCGCGACCGCCGGGTTCCTGCTGCTGTGGCTGAGCATCTGGAGCATAGGGGTTGCCTTCTTACTGCTGAACGCGATCGCCCTGTGGCGTGGGGCGCGGAGTTCGGGAGGAATCGGCAAGGCCCTGATCGCCAGTCTGTTCGCAACGCCCTTTGTGGCCGGTGAAATCGTCGCGCTATGGGTCCTGAGCAGCGAGGTCTCGGCGAGTCTGGCGCTGGTAGCGCTCGCCATCCTGGTGCTAAACCTCTCATTCTATCAATGGCTCAAAAAGCCTACCCGGCTTGGGCGGCAGATCCTCGATGCGAGCGAAGGACTTCGCCTCTACCTCTCGGTTGCGGAACAGGAGGAGCTCCATTTCCGTCATCCGCCGGAGCGGACGCCGGAATTGTTCGAACGACTGCTGCCGTTCGCCCTCGCGCTGGATGTAGAGCAGCAGTGGGCGGAAAAATTTTCCGCGATACTGCAACAGGCCCAGACGGGAGATTCGGGTTACCGGCCGGCTTGGTACCAGGGCGACAGCTGGTCCCCGGGACGGACGGGCAGATTTGCCGGCACCCTGGGTGCGGCCATGAGCAGCGCCATCGCGGCGTCCTCCACCGCTCCCGGCTCGTCTTCGGGTAGCGGCGGCGGAGGCTCCTCCGGCGGCGGCGGCGGAGGTGGGGGTGGGGGAGGCTGGTGAACCGGGCTCGGGCTAACCGGCTAACCGGCTAACCGAAGATGCCGTGCAAGAACCAACGGCCCGCGTCATCCAAGTCGCGGAATACCCATAGCCGCTCGCCGTTGCGGGCATGGGCTACGAAATAGTCGCGCCGCACTTCACCCCCGTCCCACCACCCGGTCTCGATACGCTCCCTCTCCGCTCCGAGTTCCAGTCTCCCCCCATCCCGCCAGGGCCAACCGTCGCGGACCAGTAGCGGCCGCGGCTGCGGCAACAGCCACAGGGGGCGGTGGCGGCGGTGCGCCGCATATTGAGCCCGACCCGGCGCACAATAGCTCCAGGCATATTCGGGGCGGTGCTCGGCACGCAGCTGCAGGCCACGTACCCGCTCCTCCCCGACGCGCGCCTGCAGCCTCTCCAACAGCCGCTCGCCATCGCCCCTCTCTCCCGAGGCACCGGGAAACAGCCCACGCGTCGACGAATCCAGCGGCTCTAGCGGGCCAGCCTTCAACTCCAGCTCGGTGACCGGAGCCGGCAGTTTCAGGCGTTCCAGCCGCTGGCGCAGCAGGTCAAAAAAATGTTCAGCCTCGCGCGCAGGAGACAAAAACCCGACAGTGATATTGCTCGGCCTTCCGGCAGAGTGCCATAACCGCAGGCGCAACTGTTGCACCCCCCCATCGCAGGCAAGCAGAAAACCAGCCAGCTCTCCCAACAAGCGACGGGCGGCGAACAATAGGCCGCCGGCCTCCTCCACCTCCCCCGGCAACGTCAGACGG